>JBIIWL010000150.1:0-5169 GCA_044338885.1 Fibrobacteria bacterium | reverse complement strand
TCTGGGCACAACACCCAAGGTGCGACTAGTCTCACAAGTCTAATTCAAATGAGTGTCAATCAGCGCCCGATAGACACTTTGACAAGAGGCAGAGAACGGGGGGCACCACGCGGGTGCTGAGGGGCTTATTTGTCTTTTTTGAGGAGAGACAAGACTTCGGGAACGAGGTCGAGTGCCTTGCCGAAGACGTCTTTATCGCGCGTGAGGCTGACGATTTTAACGTCTTCACCTTGAACCACCACAAACGCGATCGGCTCAACCGTGAGGCCTCCCCCGGAACCGGCCACCTCGCCTTTGTTGGCAGCCCCACCGAGGCCGAAGCCTAAAGACACGCGTGAGACCGGAATCAAGGTTACGCCTTCGGCCTGGATCGGCGCACCAACCACGGTGTCGGTTTGTGCGATGCCCTTAAGCTTTTCAAGGAGGACTGATGCCATGCCGTCGAGGTTCATAAACGAAGTATAGCTACAACCCCAGAGGCGATGGGGTGGGTCTTCGACCCAAATTCTGCCTGGGCGCCATTTTAACCCCTCCTTGGCATGATGAGGGCAAGGTTTGGGGGCCCTCACCCCTAGCCCCTCTTCCGGCGGGAGAGGGGAGTACGATGAGGCAGTACATATCGTGGTGGGAATAAGGCAACAAAAAACCCCCAAGGCCTAAGCCTCAGGGGTTTAAAGATGGTGCAAGCGCCAGGGGTCGAACCTGGAATCTTCTGATTCGTAGTCAGATGCCTTATCCAGTTTGGCCACGCCTGCAACGGGATGGAAAGTATAACAAAGACTTCAGGATTTTTCAGACTTTTTCCCTACATTTTTCCTCAATGCTTAAAAAATTCGGGTTAACGCTCTGGAAAATTCTGAAAACGGCCGGCCGGGGAATCAAGGCATGGCTGCAGGCTCTCTCTAGCGAAATGAAGAAAGCGGCGTATCGCGCCCATGTGAATTCGTGGGTTCGGTTTTTTGCCGTGGCCTCTGGTGTGTTTTTTATTGCGGGGGCGGTACTCTTCGGCTTCTTCTCCTTTTCGCTTCCTTCGCTAGATCGACTCGAACGCCTGAACTCCGGCCACATCACGCGCGTGACCGGGCATGAGAATAAACTCGTGCACGAGTTTTATATCCAACGTCGCATTTGGATGCCCGAAGAAAAAATGCCCGAGAGTTTAAAGCAAGCCGTATTCGCCGTGGAAGACCGCTCCTTCCGTGAGCACTGGGGAGTCGATCTCTCGGCCTATCCTTCGGCACTCTTGCCCGCGGTCTTCGGCGGGCGCGCTCGCGGGGCCTCGACGCTGACCCAGCAGTTGGCCAAGAATCTGTTTTTAACACCCGAGCGGAGCGTGGGGCGCAAGGTGCGCGAGATCCTGCTTGCCATGGAGATCGAGCGCAACTACACGAAAAAGGAAATCCTCGAGTTCTATTTCAATCACGTGTACTTAGGGGGAGGCGCTTACGGTTTTGTCGCGGCCTCGGAACGCTATTTCAACAAGCCGCTCGACTCTTTGACGGTGGGGCAATACGCCCTGCTCGCGGGCCTCTTGCAACGCCCCGAGGCCTATCGCCCCGATCTCAACCCGCGGGCCGCCACCTATCGCCGCAACGTCGTACTCGGTGCGATGCGCAGCGCTGGCTTTTTAAGTCGGGCTGAATTTCGCGCCGCGACCGAAGCGCCCTTGGGTACCCAAGTCTGGCGCGCGCCTTCGAACTTGGGCCCTTACTATATCGAGCACGTCCGGCAGTTTTTAAGCAAACGCTGGGGTGATGAGTTTGTGTACAACATGGGTGGGTCGGTGCAAGTGACGATGGATTCAACCCTGCAACAAGTCGCCGACAGCGCATTGGTGTTTCGCTTAGCGGGCATCCGCCAGCGCATGCAGCGTCGCACCGCCACTGCCTACGGGTTGCCCAAACGACTCAATCTTCCCCTAGACAGCGTGATTGCGCATTGGGACAAATATTATGGGCGCTTCTTACGCGATACCTTGAACCCCAAAGGCGCCAGCGCTGAAGAATTGGCCGCGATCAACCGGAGGTTTCCCGTCTACTATCGCTATAAACGGCCACAAGCCGCTCTGATCCTTATCGAAAACTCTACGGGTGCGGTGCGTGCGATGGTTGGCGGTGAAAATTTCGATCGGTCCAAATACAACCGCGCGATTCAAGCTGTGCGCTCGCCCGGCTCCTCGTTCAAGCCCTTCGTGTATGCCACCGCGGTGGAGCGGGGTGCCAGCCCGGCCGACATCCTCCATGATCAACCCATCGCCATTCCCGATGCCTCCGACAGTTCGAAGGTCTGGCAGCCGGGTAACTTCGAGCCAGGGTTCGAAGGACGGATGAGCATGCGCCGGGCCTTTTATAAGTCACAAAACCTACCCGCTGTGGAAATCGCCCTCAAATACGGGCTTGAAAACGTGGTCACCCTCGCCCGACGGGCCGGCTTCCGTCATCGCGTCGATGCCGTACCTTCGCTCGCGCTCGGGTCGAGCGAGGCCACCTTAATCGAAATCACGTCTGCGTATTCGATCTTCCCCAACGGTGGTTCGCGCGCTGAACCTTATTTCGTGGAACGCGTACGCGACCGTAATGGAAAAGACCTGTACCGCCATGCGCCTCGTCGCGATGAGGTGCTCAGCCCCGAAGCCGCCTGGATCATGACCAGCATGTTGCGTGATGTGAATATCAGGGGCACGGCGGCGGCAGTGTGGGCCTCCGGTTTGCGCCACCCTTCGGGCGGTAAGACGGGGACGACCAACGAATACACCGACGCCTGGTATGTCGGCTTCACGAAGCACTACACCATGGGCGTCTGGGTGGGGCTAGACGACCACACCCCGATGGGTGGGGGGCATACCGGGTCGTCCAATGCCGTACCGCTGTGGATCGATGTGATGCATGCGGCCGTAAAGCGCAAGCCGATGCACGATTTCCCCCGACCGGGTGGTGTCATTGAGGTTTCGTATTGTGCCACCTCGGGTTTGCGGGCTCAGTTCTACTGCCCTACACCCGTCACCGACTACGTGATAGCCGGGCACGAACCGGGGGCCTGCAATCCCCTGCAACACCTGGCACACAAGCGGCCGGCGGGCGAAGAGGTGCTCCCGGAGGATGCGGGTGATAAATCCGAGGGTAAACCGGAGGCCAAACCGGGTGAGACACGGACGAAAAAGACGTTTTAGACCATTCTGACCCCTTACAGAAGTGCATTTTTACTCACCATGTTTTTGAACATTCTTCTCCTCGCACTTTTAGTGGCCGTGGCCGTCGTCTCGATTCTGCTCGTGCGTCGTGCGATGCAGGAAGGCATCGTCCGCGGACGGCGTGAGGTCGAGTTGGAGGGCGGTCAGGCGTCCGCGTTACTCAAGGAGCGTGCGGACGACCTTGCGGCCCGCCTTGCGACCGCCGAACTGCGTGTCGAAAATGCGGAAAAAACCTTCCGTGAAATGCAGGCCCAAAAAGGGGCCTTAGAGGCGACCGCCGCACGCGTGCCGCTGCTCGAACAAGAAATTTCCACGCTCCGCACACGTGTGGAAGCCTTAGGCCGCGAACTCGCCGAGTCCGGGAATCGCAATGCTGATTTGGACGCCTCCTTGCGTGAACTTCGTTCACGCGAACCCCAGGTGCGTGAGGCCCTACAGCGCGAGTTGGCACAATTCCTAGACGAAAAAGGGAAAGTGTTCTCAAAGCAGAATAGCGAAACCCTTGAGGTCATTCTTGGGCCCTTGCGCGAACGCATTAAAGACTTTGAGAAAAAGGTCGATGATACCCACAAAGAGGGGCGCGACCAGCACGTCCAACTCAAGACTCAGATTGAAGGCCTGCTCGGTATGAACCAGCGCCTGAGTGCTGAGGCGCAGAGTTTGACACTCGCGCTCAAAGGCGAAAACAAAAAGGGCGGCAATTGGGGTGAAATGGTTTTGGAGCGTGTGTTGGAAGGGTCCGGGCTGGAAAAGGGGCGTGAGTATCGGATTCAGCCCAGCTTCGCCGGTGAAGACGGTATGCAGCGCCCCGACGTGGTCATCGATCTACCCGACAATCGCCACCTCGTGGTGGACTCTAAGTTGTCTCTGGTGGCCTACGAACGTTATTGTGCCGCCACCGACCTTGCGGCGGCGGAGTTGGAGCTTGACGCACATGTGCAATCCATTCGACTTCACATCGACCAATTGTCGGCCAAAAAGTATCAGGATTTGCACGCCTTAAACTCAGTGGATTTCGTCTTCTTGTTCATGCCCGTGGAGCCTGCCTTTATCGAGGCCTCCAAGCGTGATCCCTCGTTGTTTCAAACCGCCTTCGCTAAAAATATCGTGATCGTTTCGCCTTCGACTTTGTTGGCGACCTTACGCACTGTGGCGAGTATTTGGAAGCAAGAGCATCAGAACCGAAACGTGCGTGAAATTGCGCGACAAGCCACGGCGTTGTACGATAAGTTCGTCGGGTTCATCGCCGACTTGGATAAGGTCGGAAAAGCCCTTGGCGTGGCTCAAGAAACTTTTGGTGAGGCGAAGGCGAAGCTTTCGCAAGGCAAGGGCAATCTTGTGACCCGAGTTGAAAACCTGACCAAGTTGGGTGTAAAATCGGGCAAAGTCATTCCGCCAGCGTGGCGTGATGCGGATGCGGATGATGCCTCTGATGAGGCCCCCTTATTGACGTTGGACGAGCCGACCGCATGAGTTTTCCATTTGCCACGTTACCCGGCCTCGCACTCTATGCGGGCACCATCCACCGCAACCCAGCGGCGTTGGGGTACAAGCGCAATCACCGTTGGCACAAAATCTCGTCCGATATGTTTCTCCATAGCGTACGCCGGGCGGGAGAATGTTTGATCGAGTTGGGACTCCAACCGGGCGACCGGGTGGGGATCTCCGCTGACTCCTCACCCTTTTGGCTGATGGCCGATTTAGCCGCTATGGGGGCGGGGGCCATCACCGTCCCGTTGTTCCCGAATGCGGCACATGAAACGCTCCGACACCAAATCGAAGATTCGGGCATGCGTTTCCTCTTTGTCGGATCGGCCGACTTGCGCGATCGGTTTGAACCGTTGTGCACCGAAAAGGTTCGCGTCATCGTGTTAACGCCACGCTTGGTGGATACCGATTCAGGCGTTGAGGATGAAGGACCAGGGTACGTCACGATGTCCACCACGGAGGACGGCGACCCGCAGACTGCAGAGGCCTTA
>JBIIWL010000149.1:0-5236 GCA_044338885.1 Fibrobacteria bacterium | reverse complement strand
CGTGCGAAGGTTTGAGCGCCCGGGCGATTTCCACCATTTGCCGGAGACCCACGGGGAGCCCTCCGACGAGCGCTTGTGGCGCGACGTCGGTCAAACCCAAGGCGTCGAGCGCGGCACGCGTTTCGGAAGTCATGCGCCGCGCGTCAGGGATGCCCCATGACCCACCCAGCCCCATGATTTCTTCGCCTAAAAAAATGTTTTCGGTCACACTGAGATCGGCGCACAAAGCCAGTTCTTGGTGGATGACGCGCACGCCGGCTCGCAGCGCATCGCCGGGGCTCGTAAAGCGGCACACGCTGCCATCGAGGGTGACTGTGCCGCCATGGCTGCCGGCATCAATCACACCACAGAGGATTTTGATCAGAGTGGATTTGCCCGCACCGTTTTCACCACAGAGCGCATGAATTTCACCAGCGCGCAAATCAAAGTCGACACCGGCCAGCGCGCGCACGCCGGGGTAGGACATGGTAAGGTCTTGGGCGATCAGACGGGGACGCATGGGGGGCAAAATAGCTTACAGCGGACAGCATACAGCTGACAGCTTGAACCGCACAAAGTGCAGTCCACTCCTGTCCGCTGTGCGATGTTAGCTGTCCGCTATTTTGCCAGGTTCACCAGATTGGCGAACAAGGCGTCAGCAAGCGCGTTTTTACCAAGGCGATCGAAGATATCGAACTGACAGAAAATCACCTTGCCCTTACCGTGCGGTACGACCGCGAGGTCGGCGCCCCAGCGGACCTTGACCTTCGCGCCCGGGGCGGTGTTGATGTTCACGCTACCCGCGTGTATTTCTGTCTTTTCGGGCAGATGTTCGAGACTCCAGAGCGGTTGTACTTCAGCGAAGGTCTCGTCCATGAGGCCGGGGCCTGCGATGTCTTTGAATGCGGCGCTCTTGCCCAGGTAGTGGTAGTTGCCTTGCGGGCTACCGGTCGACCGAATGAGCGTGAGTTCGTTCCCGAAGCCTTTGAGGCTCTGGACCTTTTTGATGTCTTCTTCGGTCAGTGCGCCGAACACGAGCGTGGCACCTTGGTTGGCGCGCTCGAGGGCCTTTTTAAGGGCGGCTTCGGGCACGTCGTGCAGGCCGGTGGCCACGATCACGGGTGCATCTTCGGTCGAGGACCACGACACGCTGTCGGGGAAGTTCCCCAGCAAGGTGACCTTCTTGAGCACGTTGTCGAGTTTGACTTCGGGCGGCACGAGGAAGTGTTCTTCGGTACGGCTCATTTCTTTGCCGTTGCGCGTGAGCACGAGGTCGAACGTGAAGCGTCCGCGCTCAAAGCCCACGGGGAACTGGAATTTGCCAGCGGCGTTGAGACCCGTGCGGGCCTTACCGGCGAGAGATTCTTGATGGACGACGCGGCCGCTGGGGCCTTTCACACGGAACTGCACGGCGTAGTCGCCGTTGGCGCCGAGTCCGCCTTCGTTGAACACGTGAACCTTAACGGCGGCGGAGCTGCCGGAATACGGCGTGCGCTCTTCGGCTTCGGCAAACACGCGCACCGGGCGGTTTGCATTCTTCATCGCTTCAAGAAGCTCTGTCTTCGGTTGACGCATCGCGTCGAACAGACCGGTGAAGCGGAGGCCTTGGTCGACTCCGTTTTCAATGAAGTAGCCCGAGATCTGCGTGTTCGTGAACGCCGCTTCGATCTGACGCGTGAGCGCGGCACGCCCGAAGGCATCCACATCCACCAGGAACGCGTCGGCGGACTTCCAGGGAAGCCCGCGTTCCTTTACCCCCACCTCCAACTCTTGAGCGAGTTTGGCGATGTCTTTGATTTCGGTTGTGGCGGCAAACTTCTTCGCGGCTTCAACCAATGCGGTCAGGTTGCCAAAAGCGGGGACGCCAAAACCGTCGGCGAGCACTTTACCGGCGACTTGGTCCTTCAGGTAGTTGTAACGCTCCCAGTACGACTTGTTGCCGTGGATGCCATCCGCGAGCACCTTACCGTCTTTGGACGTGCAATAGTTGGAGACCATGGTGTAGCCGCGACGCGAGAGCGGGTAACCGAGGCGGAGCTTGTGGCCTTCGAAGGGGACGATCTGTGCGGTGGCGGGTTCGTACACCTTGCCGAGGTCGATCTTGCCGCCACCTTGGTTGTCGAGGTACACCGAGCCGAGGTTTGAAAACACCGGGCGGGTGGGGTCGAGGTCGGCGGCGAGGCGCAATAGTTTGTTGCCGTTTTCGAGCGCGAGCGACCCGTTTTCGGAACCGACAACCCAGCCGAAGACGCTGGGGTGGTGACCGTCACGTTCAACCAGCGATTGCAATTGGCTTTTGATCGAGTCAACGCCTTCTTTGCTCGCCTTCATATTGTAGGCCGAGGTCTCTTGCAAGACGAGCAAGCCGATCTCGTCACAAATGTCGAGCACTTCGGTAGGCAAGGGCGCGCCGAAGCCACGGATGATATTGAAGCCCGCATCGCGGATGGCGGTCAGTTCGGCACGGATGTTGACCGGGTGAGCCGGTAAGCCGTGATGGAAGTTGAAGAACCAGGGGTAGCCGACGCCGCGCATTTTGAACGAGGCGTGGTTGAGGCGGAACGTGCCCTTGTCGACTTCGACGCCACGCATGCCAAAGCGCACCTTGGCCGGCGGGCTGCCGGGCAGGCGGATCTGCAAGGTGTAGAGGATCGGGCTCGCCGGGCTCCAGACCTTGCCGCCTTCGAGTTGCAGCGACATGAGGTAGGATCCGTTCTCTTTGTCGAGACGGATGTTCTTAACCATCGTGCCGGTTTCGCCATCGGGGTTGGTGATGTCGAATGCGGCTTCGGTTTGAAAGCTTTTGGCGTTCCAGAAACGCACTTCCACCGTGATGCGGTCGGCTTCAAAGTCGGGGAGCACATTGATGGAGCGCACGATGGCTTTTTGAGCCGTGAAGAGTTCGACGGGGGCGAGCAGGCCGGCGTAGGCGCCGCGTTGCCACGGGTTGCCCAAGGGGAGCTCTTGCACCGGGGTTTCACCGAGGCGGCCAGCCTTGTCGGGGGCCTGCACGCGGATCACCAGGAGGTTCTTGTCGGCGGCTTTGAGTGCCTTACCGGCATCAAGGTCGAAGGGCACGTGGCCGAAGGTACGCGTACCGATCTGTTCGCCGTTGAGCCACACCGTGCAATGCGGGTGAGCGGAGTTCACGCGCAGCATGAAGCGCTTCGCGGCTTCTTTGGGGTCTTTCTTGTCGAGAGTGAACTCCCGGAAGTAAAAGCCGATGGTCGCCCCTTCGGGGTTCGCTTCGTGCAGGAACAAATGGGGGACGGCCACCTTACGGGTGGTGTTGGGCTTGAGCCTGAACCATTGCCCTTCTACGCCGGCGTCGGCGGGGTCAAAACAAAATTCCCAGTTGTCTTCGAAGCGAATGATATCGGCCATTAGGATCCCCGGTCGGAAGAGGCGCGTTCCGTGTCCACGACACGAAAATTGCCCATTTCCGGTAAAAAAGCGGAATAATGCAAGGTAGAAAAAAGCCCGGGGGATTCCTTGTAAAATCAGGAATGGCTTGATTTTACAAGGGTTTTGAGGGGTTTGAATTCACCTGAAAAATGCGGTTTGTTTATCAAATTTAGGCCACAAAAAAGCCCTGTCCCACAGCGGCAATGCCACCGGGAACAGGGCCTCAATGTGCGCAGAAATTAGACCGCGGGTGTCGCGGGCGCGTCTTCTTCGATGTCGAAGCGGGGCTTCTTCTTCAGCTGCGTACGACGGCCATGCTGCACGTCGTCACCACCGCCGACGAAGGTCGCGTCGAGGTTGGATTCGGTGGACAAAGCGGCCGGAGCGGCCGACTCGGTGCGGGCCACGGGAGCATCGGAGAACGTGGGGAGGGGGCGACGCGGCGGCAAGCCAGCGGGGGCCTCAGCCGCGGGTGCGGCAGACTCAGGGGCGGGGGCCGCTGTGCGCGGGGCATCGCTGAATTCACGCGGGGGGCGGCTTTCGCGGCCTTCGCGGTTTTCAGGACGGCCACCTTCGCGGCGTTCACCTTCAGGACGGCCTTCGCGACGGCCGTCACGGCCTTCGCGGTTTTCCGGGCGGCCACCTTCGCGGCGTTCACCCTCAGGACGGCCTTCGCGACGGCCGTCACGGCCTTCGCGGTTTTCCGGGCGGCCACCTTCGCGGCGTTCACCTTCAGGGCGGCCTTCGCGACGGCCGTCACGGCCTTCACGGTTTTCAGGACGGCCACCTTCGCGGCGACCGTCACGACCGCCTTCACGGCCTTCTGAACGATTTCCTTCAGGGCGGCCATCGCGACGACCGTCGCGGCGTTCACCTTCGGGGCGGCCTTCGCGGCGTTCGCCACCGGGAGCGCGATTGTCACGGCCGTCGCGGTTGCGGTTGCCGGCTTCGTCGAGCTTCACGGGCTTTAAGCGCAGCTGCGGCGACATCTTTTTGACGACCGGCTGCTGCAAGAGATAGTGAACGGTTTTGAGGCGGATGGCGATGAGGATCGTCACCACCAAGGTTGCGGCCGACAAGGCCAGGGCTAAGAATGACAAGGTTTCCATGTGGAAGAGTTCCTGATTGTGTGCGGCGGCTCGAGACTGAAATGCCCGAGGTGATGCCGCTGACGCGTCCTGAATTGGTAGCCGGCCTCCCCGTGGACGCGGAAAAATTCCGGCGAGGGGCGCGGTGCGAAAAGTTGAACCGGGTGTTTGGGATTCGGATCGCGAGGATCCCGAAAGCGAAGTCCGGAGGTTGCAGGCTGTTGTCCGCCCCCCGTGATCCCGAACGTGTAAAGTTCGAGGGAGATAGGGATGCGGAGCCGTAAACTCGGGCGTCTCGCCGGTTCGCCGGGGGCGATTCCGGGAGAGTCGCAGCCTTTGTTGTGTGGCCTCTCGCCCGAGTGTAGCCGGATGGGACCGGCTAAAGGGGAGAGTCAAAGGGAGGACTGAGGAATGCTTTGGCGAAAAATCGTTAAAACCGGGCTCATCAAGGTTCTATGCGGGAGCCACGTCCTTGCGTGGCGGTCCGGAGAACCTCAAACACCGGCATAGAATCTAATTCCCGTCAACGGCTTTTCCACCTTCGGTCGGTTTTAATCGGAAAAAATGTGATGAACGGATTGACAAGTGGTTTTATGTGCAGTATATTCCTGTGCAGGTTAAAAGTGAAAAACCATGAAAATGGGGGTTACCATGAGTGGCATTCAATCGACGCAAGACAGAAAACCGCTGACCGCTCGCCAGCGCGAGGTTTTCGAGTTCATTAAAGAGCGTATTCAGTCCACCAGCCGTCCTCACACACTGCG
>JBIIWL010000148.1:0-5282 GCA_044338885.1 Fibrobacteria bacterium | reverse complement strand
TGAGTCAGCGGCGTACGAAATCGTCGGCGGTTGAACGCCGATGTCGGTCAGCGTCTGGTAGGTCTTCTGGCTTTCGAAGTCCAGCTTAGCCCATGCCGGCGAACGTGAGACGTTCGACATACGCACTTCGTCAAGTCGACCAACGAGATAGCGCGAGAATGTCGTGCCAGGAGCGGTACCGCCGCCAAGCGCACCGAGGTGCACATCAAACGTAAGGTTACGTCCCGTGGTATTTGAGTTGGTCGACGCTAACGTGTTGA
Source organism: Fibrobacteria bacterium (assembly GCA_044338885.1). Taxonomy (GTDB): domain Bacteria; phylum Fibrobacterota; class Fibrobacteria; order UBA11236; family UBA11236; genus UBA11236. The sequence goes on along the minus strand of JBIIWL010000148.1, from coordinate 5,022 downwards.
TGAGAGCACCATCGATGTACAGCGATTCCGCGATGGCTTGACCAAGTGGTGCACCCTGGTAGGTACCCTTGATCAGGCGCCAGCTGCCGATGTGGCTATTTGCGGTCGTGATGACACCACCGTTCGAGCGTGCTTGCATATACGTGTTGTTGCCGCGCGTGGTGATTTCCCAATATTTCGGGCTGGCTGCGCCGTCGTAGGCCGCGAGCGTGTACTGGTTGTCGCCCTTGTTGAGGATCTGAATACCAGAGTTGGCGGTTGCCGGAACGTCGCCGACGTACACCCATGCCGAGAACGAATAGCTGTCGGTCATTTGGTAGTTGAGCACGCTGCTGGCCGAACCCGCGACCGCAAAGTGTTGGTTGGTGCCGTTAAAGTTTCTCGAACGGCCGATCATACCGGTCGTATCAAGCGGTGAGCCGACAGCAGTGGCCACAAAAGCGTTGGAGGTCACGTCAGTTTCATTACCCGAAGTGCCACCCATGTGCCACACGGCGGAGAAGCCGTTGGCGGCGCCAAACACCGCGCTCGGCGATGAGCTATCGGCTGCACTACCCTTGCCCCAGTACATCTTGATGTTCTGGGTTGAATTGTTGCCAAACACTGTGTCAACGTTGACCCAAATTTCGGCTGCGGGAGGCGTGGTGCTCCAGCTCACGATTTGGTAAGGCAGACGGGTGACGCCGTTCGTTTTGGCGAAACGCACATCGGCGCCTTGAGCAAGCGCCTGAGAGAAGATCGAAGCTTCGAGTTGACCGAGGCGTACGAGCACGGGGAAGTTCGTGACCGTGCCGGACACGTTTGAGCCCGTGGCGCTGGTGTTCAGCGTGATGGTGCGATTGTTGGACCAAGTGGTGAAGTCTTCCGACGGGGGCACTACGGTCACGTATACGATGGTCGTGTCGCTGCCGTTGGGGCCAGTACCCACAACCTCATAAGGTGCTTCGGCTGAGGTCACCAGAGGAATACCTCTGATCACACCCGTCGAGGCATCGATCGAGAGGCCCGAGGGGAGGGCCGGGCTGATGGCCCAGCTTGTGATTGTGCCGCTGTTGCTCGGGGTGTTCACTGCGATCTTCACGCCGACCTGATAGGTGGACGAGTCAGAGGCGTAGTCAAGCCCTGCGGGCGGCAAGCTCGTGATCGCGAGGTTGAAGCTGGTGGTGGTTGACCAAGAGCTATCACCAAATGCTGTTACCGTATATGACTGCGATGCCGCAGCGTCCAAGGCCGTACCTGTGATTTCACCGGTGGCGGCGTTGAGGCTCAAGCCTGCAGGCAGAGCCGGTGAGATCGCAAAGCGCGAGCTGGTGCCGCCCAAGGTCGGGGCCGCAATCGGCGTGATCGCCGATTCTTCAGCATACGAGTAAGACGGGGCGCTGTAAGTCAGGTCAAAGACCGGTACAGAGCCCATTTTCTGATTCTTGTATTCTAGGCGTGTCCAACTGCGGTCACGTGCCACGTTCGCCATGCGGATTTCGTCCATACGGCCGTTCCAGTTGGCATCAGACGGAGCAAAGTTGCTGGCGATGTAGTTAAAGGTACGGGCCACATCGGGAAGGACAGCCTCCGAACCGGCGGCACCGCTGAACGGCAGGTAGTTGCCGTCCTTATACAAGGAGTCGTTGTTCGTCAGCCCTTTGCGCACGCTCATGCTCACGTGCATCCAAACATTCTGTGTCCACGAGTTGTTCGCCGTTGAGGGCCAGGTGGGATTGCCGTTGTTGGTGATTTGATTACCAAGTCTACCGGTGCCTGTACCCGTTGTACCAACCGCGATGCAGTTCTGATTGACGAACGACGTATCGGTGGCCGCCGTGAGGAAGCTGCGCCAAATTGAAGCCGCTGCAACAGACTGTGAGACCCAGCCAGAGAATGTCAGGTTCGAGTCGGGGAAGGTGCCCACCGGTAAGTCGCCAATCTTGAAGCCGGTTGAGGTTCCAAGGCGTAAAGTTCCTGTGCCTGCCAACGTATCGGCGCGGCCGACAACACCCTCAACCGTGGTCCAACCCACCGTGAGGTTTTGTGGTGTCGCGTTATTCAAAGCTCTTGTGGCACCTGAGTTGGGACGGATGCCGAGTTGGGCATCGCCACCGACAGGGTTACCCATGTGCCAGACACCGACATAGCCGGCGGCGGAGCTAAACACGCGCGCACCGTTTGAGCGCGCCACAGCGGCAGGGTTACCATAGTGAATACGGACCGGCGTTGTGCCGCTGGCATTCACGGTAGGTACTTGCACCCAAATTTCGGCCTTTTGAGCGGCGCTATCCCAGCGGTCAACTTCAAACGCGAGCTGGCTCTCATCGGGGAGCGAGAAGCGAATATCGGAACCATCCAACTTAGCACCCGCAAAAATGGCGGCGTGTGCCGAGGTCAGACGCACCAGAACGGGGAAGTTCGTCTGATTGTCTACGACGCCTGCACCCGCGGTGGACGTATTGAGGTTGAACGTTTTCACGTTCGCCCAGGTCGCATAATTTTCGCCCGACACCACCTCGATCGAGATTGTGTCGGCCGTCGAACCAGCGATGTTATGGGCTGTGAGGATGTAGTCCGTGGCCGTAAATGTGGCCGTCGGAGTTCCCGTGATGCGCCCATTCGCGGTGTCGAAGGATAACCCGGTCGGCAAGCCGGTGGGCGAAATCGACCACCGTTGCGCCGTACCAGTTAGGCTGGCCGGCTTGATCGCGTTGATGGGAGTCACGATGCCATTTAGGTAGCTGACCGCCGTTTCTGAATAGGTGAGGTTGGTCGGTGCGGCCAACACGGTAAAGTTCAGAACCTGAGAGGTGGTGCCGGCTGCATTGGTGGCAGACACCGTGTAGTTGGTGGCCACGCTGGCCACCGTGGGGGTCCCGGTAATTTCGCCGTTGTCGGGATTTAAGACCAAGCCGGCCGGTAAGGCGGGGCTGACCGTAAAGGTATCGACCAGGTAATCTGGGTTGACCAAGCTGTTGACGGTCGGCGTGTTCGCGGTGGTGGCAACGTTCTGACCGTAAATCGCGGTCGTCACGGGGTAGGCCAAGGCGGAGGGGGCGGCCGCATTCACCACTAAGGTGAGTGTGTCGTACCCGACCGTGTCGGCGAATGTTGCGGTCACCACGTACTGGGCAGAAGCGGACACGCCCATCGGGGTACCTGTAATCACACCCGTCGTGGTATTGAGGCTCAGGCCGTTCGGCAAAGCCGGCGTGACCGAGTATGAAAGAGGTGCCGGGAAGGAATCGTGAATAGACGGATCGTTGGCCGCGATAGCTTGTTCGTGAGTGTATTTCGGCGTGCGGAACGTGTAAGTGAGGGGGCGAATCACGTTGCCCGTGGTGGTGCCTAGCGTTAATGCGCTTGCGCCTTCTTTTTGAATCTGGTATTCCAGTTTGATCCAGTCGGCGCTGCGGCTGACGCTGGAAATACGCGCCTCGTCGACGATCATGTGCGTGGTGGGGTCGGCCCAACCGATGGGACGGCCGATATAATGGGTCGAACGTGCGACGTTACCAAAGTTGTGACGATTTTCTGCTGTAGACGTTCCGGTACCACGGAAGTAGGACGCGAGTTGAGCGCCATTTTTGTACAAACGCCAGCGACGACCTTTGGTGCTATCACGAGTGACGGCCATATGTTGCCAGGTGTCCATCGGCAAGAGCGCGCCGACGACAGTCGTGCTGCCTTCGTTGTCGGTTTCACCTGTTGAGCCAGGGTCGGTTCCGCCTGTGCCACCGGCACCACGCACGCGCCAATCGTTTGTCGTGCCGTTACGGCCCATCCACAGCACATGGCTAGTGGAATTATTACCCATGGTCATGAAGTGGGTAAAGCCCGTGTTCACTTGCGGGGTAGGCATCCGCATCCAGAGCGACATCGTCGCCTGGTTGTTCGGATACGTGATGGAACCAATGCTAAAGTGGTCGCCCGTGGTGGCAGCCTGACCACGCAAGCTATCAGCCATACCCATGAGACCGGCGACCGGCAGCATCGAGGCAGTTGTAGAGCCGCCGGGGGTTGCGTTATTCGTACCAGGGTTTACCGCGTTGGGGCGAGCGGCCGCCCCTGAAGCGTTACCCATATGCCACACACCAAGGAAGTTATTGGTTCCGAACACGGCACTGGAGCTGGAGGCCGTCGTGGCGGCGCCATTCCCCCAGTACACGCGCACTTCGGTCTCGGAATTGCCGGTCACATTGGGCACGCGCACCCAGATCGCGGCCGAGGTTGCCGACCAATGTTCGATTTCGAACGCGAGTGCCGTGGCACCCGTCGAGTTCGTGAAGCGAAGGTCTGCGCCATCAGCCAGCGCCTCCGACAAGACGTCTGCGCCGGTGGCGGCGCTCGCGTTGCTCAGACGCACCAGAACCGGGAAGTTGGCTTGCGTGGTGGCGACACTCGCCCCACCGCCGTTACCCGTGGTATTGATTACGATCGGCCGAAACTTCGACCACGCATCGTAGGGGGCCGCAAAGGCACCCGCGACGAATGTCAATAGAGACAACAATGCCACGACAAACTTTTTCATGACTAACTCCTGGTTCTAATCCTGATTCGCGCGTAATCGAGACAAATATCACGAATCTACGTGATACTTGATTTGCGTACAGTCTCGCCAATCTATGCGAAGCACAACTGACAATGTTGCGGTTTTTAACGTTCAGTTACAAATGGATTGTGTAAATTGGCGCAATTAAAGCCAATTGACAACACTTTTCGTATTGTGGACGATACGAGTGAAACAGTCTGTATCAATTAATTGTGACAAAAAATGATGATTTCGAGTCAGGAAATTTTCAATTATGAAAATTCGTGATCTTTCCATTAGTCGAAAATCTTTAAGCGGCGCAGACAAACATTTTTTTTCAACTAGTGAATTTTGCGTTTTTTAGAACATATCGAGTATTCACTCATCTATGAACAGAGATATATAGGCAGAGGGCACGTTTATGCGCCCTCTGCTGCGCTTTTATCGAAATTAAGGCAGTGTCGGCCCGAGAATGCCGCGCTGAAGCGCCGACAACTCTCCGCAACCAA
>JBIIWL010000147.1:0-5303 GCA_044338885.1 Fibrobacteria bacterium | reverse complement strand
TCGAGGGTCGACCCCATGACCTTGCCAAAAACGTGCGCCTTCAAACAGCCACGCCGCGCCACCGGCGATCACGCCGAAAACCATCAGGATGCCAACCTGACTTAAAAAACTCACCAGAAGGATATCTGCTTGTCGTTTCGAATCGACTGTCGGTACAAACCGGGTGATGAGCCGGCTGAAGTTTTCATAAAAAGCCGGCGGCAAATTCGAGAGGGCGACAAAATACGCCAGCACCCCCATCAATTCGGCTTGCAGGTACCGAAACTTGATAACCATCGAGACGAAGCCCACGAGCTGAGCCGCGACCGACAAGGCGCCTATGTTGAGGAAAAACCGGCCGAAGGTCACATGACCGGCCGGGGTGTCAAGGTTCTGCGACAATCCGGAACTCCTGATGCCCCAGTCGGGATAATGGCTATGACCGTTGTCTGATTGAGGCTACTGGAGCGCGACAATCACACCAGCGGTCACCGCCATTTGGAACAAAATTTCAGTCGATTTGGCGATCATTTCCAAATAATCTTTGGCCGGCGGCTTCGGCGGTACCACAACAGTACCTCCTGGTTCGACCGCCAATCCCTTGAAACTACGATACCACGGGGTGGTTTGAGGGCTTCTGATCGAACCATCAGGACTGATGTAGAATGAGTTCCTGTAATCGCCATTTTCGGACACGCCACCGGCGCGCGAGAGCAGTTCGCCCACCGAATTCGTAGAGCGGGTGTGGATGACCGTGACCGGTGAAATGACCTCACCCAACACGGAGACCGTATTGGGGTAAGCGCCTACGATCAATTCATCCCCATTCTCAAGCGTGACGTCATAATCGGTGTTCGCAAATTTGTAATTGCGATCCAATTGAATCAGTACACGGCCCAGGTAGGGTGCGTTTCTGATCTCATTGATCAAATTTTGGCGGCGCTCAAGTGCCGCGAGAATCAGCGCTCTGTCTTTTTCGCCCGTGGTTTGTTGAAGGCGTGCCTGAAGCTGATCTTCGAGACGCCGACCGATATCTTCGGCATGCTTGAGTTGCTGTTCGCGCACTGATTTACGCACGAATACGAGGCCGCGCAAATAGGCAGTGCCTGTAAATCCACCCGCGCGGCGGATCACGCTGCTGAGTTTTTCACCAGGCGTGAATTCGTACTTGCCGGGAAAAGCAAACTGGCCGGCCAAATTGACCGCCGTGTATTCGTTGGAGCGGACGACATCGCGGATATACAAGGCATCGCCATCTTGAAGCGCGAGGGTGTCGCGGCCTTCAAGAATATCACGAAACTTTACGATTTTGATGGTGCGCGTCAGTACGCTATCATTTTCGACCTGCCGACGAACGATTTCAGCAGTCAACTTGAAACTGCTTTTGGTCAAGCCTCCGGCCGCCACGATCAATTCAGGCAGCCCCATCCCTTCGGATAATTCAACCGTTCCGGGACGCCCCACGGCTCCATTCACCGAGACGCCTTTGCCAAACATGTAATCGCTGCGGGGGAAAATCTTCAGCACGTCAAAAGGTTTCAATTCGATATTGTCAGCACTACGCGGATCATCAAGTGCTTTTTTCAAGTTCACCTTGATCAGCTGCGTGTACATCGAGTCACCCGTGGGGCCAAATTGAGGACGGCGCAGGTGAGCCTCAACCAAATAGGCATCACCAAGACCACCTGCCAAAATGATCAGGTCAGACACGCTAATGCCATCGCTGTAGTAGTAGTCGCCCGGCAACCGTACCATACCGAGGATGGAGATCTTAGGCCGTGCCGCCAAGTCATATCGGTTGTAAATCCTGACCACGTCGCGCGGCTCGAGCGGCACGCGCGCGCCTTTGCTCATCACGTCGGCCAGCGAGAAGTTGAGCAGGGTTGGGCGATCGTCGTCGGGTGATGGGCGTCGAATGTGCGCATACTCGAAAAAAGTTTCTTCGCGAAGGTCTTTGAGCCCCGGGATAAGATCACGGACGGTCATTCCCTTTTTGTACTGATAGCGGCCGGGGCGCGTGACATTGCCTTCGAGGTACACGACATCTTCAAGTCTTTCCAAAACGCGGTCGACGAACAGGATGTCTCCATCTTCCAACCGCACGTTTGATTTGGGATCGACCTTGTCCATTTCCACATCGAGGACGATGTTGCGTTTATTCGCTTGCACGCGATCAAGACGGATGCGACCTTTGTGCGCGGTGGCTTGCAGGCCTCCCGCCAAGTCCACGGATTCAAGGGCCTTGGTTCCCGGTTTGATTTCGTAGATCGCCGGTCGTTTGACCATACCGGTGATGGCGACTTGTGGGCCTGACAAGGGAATGAAGAGCACGTCACCGGGGAGCAACTGCATGTCTCCCGCGCTGACACCTTTGATCAACATGTCATAGAGGTCGACCTTGGCGACGACCTTACCCCGGCGGCGCACCTCGATCGCACGCAGGCTTCCGATCTGGCTCACACCCCCGCTTCGAAAAATCGCGGTGGTGACAGTCGCTCCCGCCGGCATGGTGAACGAACCCGGACGGGCGGCTTCACCCAAAACCATTACGCGGATACTCTTCAGACGGCCGAGGCTGATCGAGGCCGTGATCCCTTGAATCTTTTGCAGTTCCTTGGTCAACAGCTGTTGGGCTGTGGAGAACTTCATCCCCGAAAGCCGCATAGGCGCTAGTGGCGGGTAATGAAACATGCCTTCATTATCGATGACCTGAACGCCGCTGCGGGTTTCGCGTCCCCACATCGAAACCTGAATCTCATCGCCTTCAGAGAGGATGTAATCTGGCAAAGAAGGCGAATTGCCACCTAACCCTGCACCATCGGAATTGCCAAAAAATGAAAGTCCAAAACGCTCTAGACCCGCAGGAAAACGACCACCATCCGTGAGCGCGACAGCCCCTAAGCCTGCGGTGCTCCCCACGCGCCGAACCACATCTGATTCAAGTCCTTTATCTGACACGGGCTTGCCTGACGGTTCCGCTTCACCCGGGCCATTGTTTTTGCCCTGTTCATCCGCCACCTTCTGCTGAATTTCTGCGGTGGGAACACCCTTCAGATCGGGAAACTGGCTTTTAGCCGCCTCGATCATTTCGGGCGTGACCTGGACACCCGACTGAATCGCTTGGGTGGCCTGCTGGACCTGTTGCGGGGTCGGAGACTGCGCCACAACCGAGGATGCGAGTGCTAGAATGCTGAGGTATTTGAACATGGGCAGACGAATCTCCTGTCTTCCTGAAGGCGGAATCCGGAGGGGGTGAATAGGCATCGCATTGCCGGGGTTAGGTCCACGGCGGTCGCGAGAACGCATGAAAATACCAAATTCATGCTCTCGTGCCGGGAATTTAACCGGGGAAATAACGGGCGGTCAGCGAAGAACGAGAAAGAGCAAGGTCACCCACAAGGGCACCATTGCCGCGCCAAACCAGGCCGCATGACGTAAAAATGTGGCGCGAACTAAAGCGCGATGGTAGGCTGAGGTGCGGCTTAACGTGAAATTTAACGCATCTCGTTTCAGCGGCAGCTGCAACACATCGTGGGCGCCCCATAAAAGGTACCGTGAGGCCTCAGATTGGGCAGGGCCAGACGCCACCAAAACGATGGCATTTTCGCGAACGAGCCTAAAAAACCGAAACAATCGTTCCGGGAATCCGTTTACGGCTTCGATGTCGATGATGACGAGGGATTGGCGCTGCGCCCGAAATTTTTTGATCCCGTCGAGACGGGTTCGACTGTGCTCTACGATATACCCATATCCATTGAGCACAGCACGCAATTCATCATCTAAAACTCGGCGGCCAATGAGGAGTGCCCTATTTCGTTTGTGATCGGGTTCAGGCATTCCGTCTAGAACTTTCCGCTGAGCACGGGCGGGGTGGAAGAGTCTGACCGAGCCGTCCCAAAGACTTCAGAAGACGAGTCCATGATCACCGAGGCGCGCGGTGCGCCCGTGGCCGAGACCGTGCCCGCCGGCGTACGCAGTTCATTCACGTTGAAGAGCTCGTAATAACGCGTGTACCGAAGGGCCAGCCGGCCATTCTCTGTCGCAGAACGTCCGAGAATCCAAGAACGCAGGGTTCTCTCAACCGCGCTCCGCTGAATGACACCAAGACGATTCAACAGGAACACCACCGCGATGGCGAGGTAAGCGACGACCGCCACTTCGTATTGCCAGACGATGTGCGGCAACATCACCGCCGTTGCGGCAAAACCTGAGGCCAACAAGAGGAGAAGGCCCGTGGCTTGAACATGGGAGAGGCCCGCAAACACCAGTCTATGGTGGAGGTGTTCGTTATCGGCATGGAACATGCGCGTCACGCGCTGCCCCAGATCCCGGTTCCGAACTTGCAGAAAGCGGCGGGCCATGGCAACGCTCAAGTCGAGGACGGGGTAACCCGCCAACAAAAGCGGAATGAGTACGCTATGGTCCACATTGGGCAAACTGTGAATGCGCAAAGTCAGAATGCCGAGCATCACGCCCAAAAACTGCGAGCCCGTATCACCCAAGAACACTTTGCGGCGGCGCTGAAGGTTGTAATAAAGAAAACCGATGGTCGCCCCAGAGAGCGCGACGCAAACACCCACAGGATTCGGAGCTCCCGCGGCGAATGCCAAAGCCGCCACGCCTACAAAACCAGCCAAGGAGACGCTGGCGGCGAGCCCATCGATCCCGTCGATAATATTGACGGCGTTCATCAAACCAACAAGCCAGAAAATCGACAACACCATGCCCATACCATAGAGGGGCACTTCATATCCAAAAAGTGAAATGTTTTCGAAGGACAGTCCGAATACAGAGACGATGACACCGGCTAAGAGGAACTGCAGGAGGAACTTTGCCTTATAACCCAGGGTCAGCACGTCATCGAGAGTGCCCGAAATCAGCAGAAAGAGGCTCGCAAAAACGATCGAGAGCAGAAATTTGGCGCTTGGATCCCACAACTCGAATACTTGGGCAATCGTCAAGAGTATGAGAAAGGTCAGTACGATTCCGGTGCCGCCCAACCGAGGAATCACCGTGTGGTGGACTTTGCGATGACCGGGCATATCGGCAAAGTGCCGAGCCAGCGGGGTGCGTATCAGGATGCCGAGCAGTAAGATGGACAAGGCCACCGCGGCCGCGAGGAGCAGGATCAATGAGAGCATGTCGCCTCCGTGTACCCCTGATATGTCGTTTTTGTAATCATCTAAACCAAATATAATTCGGCCTTTTTGGTGTCATTTAACCTCTCAACCATTATTGAAAAATGTGATAACAGCAATGTGGTGAGACCGCCAAAATCGACCCCTTCATTTTCTAACGAATTTAATGATTATCAATGTTTTCAA
>JBIIWL010000146.1:0-5331 GCA_044338885.1 Fibrobacteria bacterium | reverse complement strand
ACCTTCGCCGACGACCTCGCCCAACTCATCGAAACGCTCGACTTAAAAGAGGTCACACTCATCGGGTTTTCGATGGGAGGCGGCGAAGTGGCCCGCTACGTCGGCCGACACGGCACCAAACGATTAGCACAGTTGGCTCTCATTTCCTCCGTGCCTCCTCTCATGGTAAAAACCGAAGCCAACCCCGGCGGCTTACCACTCTCGGTGTTTGACGAGCTCAGACACAACTCTCTCGCCGACCGCTCGCAGCTGTACAAAGACTTTGCCAACGGCCCGTTCTTTGGCGCCAACAGACCCGGCGCCAAGGTCTCGCACGGCATGAAAGATTCATTCTGGCTTCAGGGCATGCGCGCCGGCCACAAAAACGCCTACGAGTGCATCAAAGCGTTTTCCGAAACCGACTTCACCGAAGACCTTCAAAAGTTCGACGTACCCACACTCATCCTTCACGGCGACGACGACCAAATCGTACCCATCGACGCTTCGGCCCGCAGCGCGGCCAAGCTTGTTCCGCATGCTGAACTCAAGGTCTACAACGGCGCACCCCACGGCCTTACCGACACGCACAAAGACCAACTCAATACCGACCTGTTGGCCTTTCTCTCGGCCTGACGGGCTCGCCCCGCAGGCACCCAAACCCGGTCAAGAGCCAACCCGAACGCGGTAACCCGCAACCCGGTAGACACTCACAACCGCCCCCATTTCCCAAAATTCGTACATCCCAAAGTTTTTGCCGCATCCTATTGCGCAACCGTATGGTTGCATATATATTGGATCCATGAGACGCGACATCTTCCAAGCCATAGCCGACCCCACGCGCCGCGCCCTCGTGATGCTCTTGGCCGTGCAGGCCCTGACGCCGAGTGCCATGGCCGAACACTTCGCCACCAGCCGGCAAGCCGTCTCCAAACACATCCGCGTGTTGGTCGAATGCGACCTCCTCGACCAACAACCACAAGGGCGCGAAATCCAATACCATCTCAAGGCGGACAAGATGCATGAGATCGAAGTGTGGTTGGAGCAGTTCAAAACCATAATGGCCCAGCGGTTCACGCAACTCGACGAAGTCCTCACACACCTCAAAACGAAAGCGAGCGCGTCATGACCCCGATCAACACCGACAAGGTTTTCAACTTCGTGGTGGACAAAGAAAACCTCAAGATCAAGGTCGAACGCTCTTTCGATGCCCCGCTCACCCTAGTGTGGGCTGCGTGGACAACCGCCGAAATCCTTGACCAATGGTGGGCCCCCAGACCCTGGAAAGCCGTCACCAAGGAGATGGACTTTACCGAAGGCGGCCGTTGGCTCTACGCCATGACCAGCCCCGAAGGCCAAAGACATTGGGATTTGAAGAGCTTCCTTAAGATCAACCCACTGAATAGTTTCACCTACCGCAGCACCTTCTGCGATGAAAACGGAAATGTCTCGCCGACCACCACGGGGTCGATCTGGACCAACTCCTTTACCGAAACCAACGGGGTCACTCTGGTCACCAACGACATCGAGGTCCCCTCGCTCGAACACCTCGAAGCCCACATCAAGATGGGGTTCAAGGAAGGCTACACCATGGGCCTCAGCAACCTCGACGAGTTGTTGACGCACCTCCAAAAGAAATAGCGGCACCCGAGATTCCGGGGAGCTCCTCTCCCCGGTTACTTTTCTCCCAATGCCCCTAGCCCCGCGCACCTCGTCTCCCAAACACCCCACCACAGCAGCCGCCCCCTCCGCATTGTGGGGCCCCGGATGGGTCATGTTTCTCAGCTTCGCGGGGTTATCAGCCACGCAGTTTCACGGCTATTTGTTCGAGGGCAAGGGGTTCACGCCGCTCCAAATCGGGTTTCTGTTAGGCGCAGGCTACGCGGCGGGTTTATTGGCGCCAGCAGCACAAGTGTATGCCATCCGTCGCCTCAAAGGGCCGCGCCTTCCGCTCGTATTAGCCCTCGCTGGTGCAGGCGCCGGCATCGCGCTGTTGCCTTGGGCCGCAACCTTTGCCTTTGTGTTGCCGATCTTTTTCCTCTCGCTATTCTGCTCGGCGGGCATTCACCCGCTGACCGCCGCCTGCGCGCTTGAGGCCACACGCACGCGGGGTCAGGGCACCTACTTCATCATCCGCAGCCTCGGCACCGCCGGGTTTTTAGCGGGCTGCGTGGGCAGTTACTTTCAACCCGGTGCGGGCAAACTCGTGTGGCTCTACTTGGGGTTCGGGCTCGCCTTCTGGGCCACCATCCCGCTCGCGCTTACGCGCTTCCGCCCCGCCGACCCCCGCCAAGCCCCCGAAGACATCTTGGTCACCGGCGATGTGCGCCATACGCGACGCACACCCGGTTTGCGCCGCGCCCTGCGACTCCTCTCCGCCCCCCGCCCTCAACGTTTATTGTGGGCCCTGGGTGTGATGAACTTTGCCAATGCGATGGCCACCTTGGTGCAGGGCAACTACCTCGTCCATCGATTTGGGCAGGGGCAGGAGGCCATCAGTTTCGCATGGATCATCGCGACCGCGTTTGAAATTCCCCTGATGTTTTGGTGCGCCCATTTGGTGCGTCGCCACGGCCTGCGCACCGTGATCGGTGTGGGGCTACTCGGCACCACAATCAAGCTCGCGCTGCTTGGCCTCGCCAACGACTATTCACTCTTCCTGGTCGGCTTGGTCTTCCACGGTTGCTTCTTCTCGGGCGCGCTGGTGGGCTTTAATCTCTTCATCGACAAATACTTCAACATCGCCGACCGCCCGTCACTGCAATCGCTCGGCGCGCTCTTTTATTCAGGCCTGCCCACGGCACTCGGCGGCCTCACCGCAGGGTTGTTGTGGCACTTTTTCGGATTGCAATCCGTCTACTGGTTCACCGCAGCCGTTGGCCTAGGTGTGGGGTTGTATACGCTCCGGCTATTGCCGATGTTGCCTAGGGCCAGATAGTGGGTCTTTAGGGACGGTGGTCGGTAGACGGTGGAAAGCGAAAAGACCCTTACCGTCCAAGTATTTGGATACATCCCGGTTGATCTCAATCGACCACTATCCAATGACCAACGTTTTTTCTCCTTGACTTTGCCACCGTCTACCGTCTACCGACCACCGTCTATTTCGTCTTCCCCCACGCCTTCCCAAACACCGCCTCGTCAAACCCGACCGTCGCCTTCGCGCCATCGGTCACCAGCGGCCTCTTGATCAACCGCCCATTCCCCGCGAGCAACTCAAGCGCCTGCGCGTCGGTCATCGACCCGACCTTGTCTTTAATCCCCAGCAGCTTGTATTGCTCGCCGCTGGTATTGAACAGCTTTTTCAGCGGCAGGCCCGATTGCTCAAGAATCTTTTTGAGCGCGGTTTTATTGGGGGGTGTTTCGGTGATGTCGCAAAAGGTGTAGGGGATGTTTTGGGCCTCAAGGGCTTTTTCCGCTTTGCGGCACGTCGAGCATTTTTTGTAGCCGTAGAATGTGATCATGAGGGGAAAGTTAATTGGGACGCGGGGACGGTGGTAGGTAGACGGTGGCAGCATCAAGGAGAGAAGGGGCCTTTATTCGGGATTTCCTGACGGATTATAAGTCCCGCATCATCCATTCACTTTTTCCTGCCTTAACCACCGTTCGCCGTCCACCGTCCCTAGGGCTTCAAAAAAATCCCCTCACCTGTGACGCCCGTCACGCGGCGTTCGTTCGAGGCGCGTGCGCGCATTTAAAATGTGCGCATGAACGACTTACAACCCATCCCTTATATCCTCGTCCCCAACAGCCTCCACAACACTCAGCCTGATGCCAGGGAGGCCTCCGCGGCCGCCGTTCAACAGGACGGACCACCGAGGGACTCTTTGTGCGACGAGACTCCCGATACAGCGTCTTCTGCACTCGTGGCCATTCAACCGGCTGGGCCCGAAACATCGACATCGTTGTTGAGATCACTCGACCCTGAACTGTGGCCGCGCGAAAAGATGGGGCGCGAAGGCGCGGGTGCGCTGAGCAATCAAGAACTACTCGCGGTGTTGTTTGGCCGCGGGCAAAAGGGTAAAGACGTACTGACGCTCGCGGGTGAAGTGACATTGTATTTAGAACGCGTCACCGAAACGCCGTCACTGCCCGAGCTCACACGCATTCACGGCATCGGGTATGGCAAGGCCTGCCAAATTCTCGCAGCGCTTGAATTATCGCGGCGGTTTTTAACGCGCAGCCACCGCGCGCGCATTCGCAAAGCCTCAGACGCGCTCCCCTACCTGGCCTCACTGCGCGGGCGGCGGCAAGAATGTTTCGTCGTGCTCACGCTCGATGGGAATCATCAAATCATCCGCGCCCATCAAATCACGGTCGGCCTCGCGAACCAAAGCCAGGTGCACCCGCGGGAGACCTTTGCCTGCGCCCTCGAAGACCGGGCTGTGGGCATTATGGCGGCGCACAACCACCCCAGCGGCTCGCTCGACCCTTCAACCGAAGACCTCGCCGTCACCCGCCGCCTTGCAGAGGCGGGACGCATGTTAGGCATTCCCTTGCTCGACCATCTCATCGTCACGACCGAAGGATATACCTCACTGCGACAACGATTCCCTGAGGTGTTTGTGGGGGTGAGACCGTGGTGAGGGCTGTGAACTAGTCGGAAGTCGGACGTCGGATGTCGGACGGAAAACACGAACACAAGGTGAAACCGACTATGGAACCCAATCGTAAAAAAGGACATCGAGGGTTGATTGCTTGGCAAAAAGCCATGGATTTGGTTCCGGTTGTTTACCAACTCACGAAACGATTTCCGGATGATGAACGCTACGGGCTTTCAGACCAAATGCGAAGAGCAGTTATCTCAATTGCTGCCAACATCGCCGAGGGGCATGGACGAAATGGAAAGAAGGAGTTCTCACATTTTCTGGGCATCTCCCAGGGTAGTGCCTCCGAGCTTGACACTTTAATTGATGCCGCCATAAGGCTCAATTACGTTCCGGAAGCAAATGGTGCCGAGGTTGCCCAAAATCTCTGGGATGTCCGAAGACTTTTATTCGGACTTCTTAATTCTTTAAGGGAAAAGTAGACCGACGAAAACGAACACCCCTTATCCGCGGCAGGTTAAGCCAAAGAATCTGTTTGTTTTTGTCTTCCATTCGACGTCCGACGTCCGACTTCCGACTAGTTTTTCCCTTATGGAATACCTCGCAGTCGCTCTCGGCGGTGCCGCAGGCTCTGTCCTCCGATATGCCCTCTCGACCTTTTTCAGAACCGCTGTTCCGGGTTCGTTTCCCCTCGGAACGCTCGTGGTCAACCTCCTCGGCTCGTTCCTCATCGGTCTCTGTGCCGCGTGGCTTGAGCGCGGGATGCCTTGGATCCGCCCTTGGCTGATGGCCGGGTTTCTGGGTGGTTTCA
>JBIIWL010000145.1:0-5352 GCA_044338885.1 Fibrobacteria bacterium | reverse complement strand
TGGGCTACCATTTTTAGAGAAAAAAGAGGGTTTTTAGGCGAAATTCACCACATGCCCCAAACTCATCATTTTAGATGAGGGCCGAAATTCTCGGAGGTCACTAAAACAAGGCGTAAATAAATGGCGCGAGGTAAGGCACTTGAGAAGCCACCACGAGCGCCCCCATAAGCCCCAACATCACCACGATCGGCAACATCCACCACGCCTTGCGCACGCGCAAGAAATCCCAAACGTCTGACAGAATACCGCGCTGTGCCATGCTGATGTCCTTATTAAACCCTTAAAACTAGTCGGAAGTCGAAAGTCAAAAGTCGGAAGGGAAAAAGTGAAACAAAAAGTTTATACGAGCCGACACAATTTTCGTCATCCCTGCGATCCGAGCCTTTTGGTTGTTTGCCATCCTACGTCCGACTCGTTCAGTCCTTCGCCGTCGCTTCGGAATCCCACATATCTGCCGGGTTTTCATGCCGCCAGATCAGGTAATCCTCCATGACCAAACAGTCGATGCCGGTACCCATCATACACCGGTACGCTTGTTCAGGAGTGCACACAACCGGTTCACCGCGAATGTTAAACGAAGTATTCACCACCATGGGCACACCTGTCACCTCACCCACCGACTTGATCAGGGCATGATACAGAGGGTCTGCGTTCTGCCTCACGGTTTGCACGCGGCCAGTTCCATCTACATGCGTGACCGCCGGGAGCTTGGCGCGCCAGTGCGGTCGCACCGGGTACACCATCAACATGGAATCAGCCGGGGCCGGTATCGGCTCGTCACACTCGAAGTAGGTCGACGCATCTTCCGCACACACCGAGGGTGCGAACGGCCTAAAGGCTTCGCGGTGCTTGACCTTTAAATTCAGCTTGTCCCGCATGAGGGGGTCAGCAGGATTCGCGAGAATACTACGGCCACCCAAGGCACGCGGGCCCCATTCCATACGGCCTTGAAACCAACCCACCACCTTGCCCTCACCAATGAGTTGCGCGGTTTGGGCGACAACTTGTTCACGAGTCTGGAAATGATGATGCACAATATTTTGGCTGCGGAGAAAGGCCCCCACCTCTTCAGACGAATACGAAGGCCCCAAGCGCGCGCTGGACGGGCCCACGGTTCGTTCGTGACCCAATACAGCATGGTTTAAATAGAGCGCCGCGCCCAAACTCGAACCGGCGTCACCAGCGGCTGGTTGAATCCACACATCCTTAAAATCAGTCTGCGATAAAATCTTGCCATTCAACACGCTGTTGAGCGCGACGCCACCAGAGAGCACGACGTTGTCCAATTTGGTGCGCTCACGCAAACTCCGCAACATGGCGATCATCGCCTCTTCGGTTATAAGCTGCACGGCGGCGGCGATGTGCTGATGCCGCTCGGTGACCGGCTCGCTCTCCCGCCGGACGGGGCCGTCGAGTAACGCACACAACTTTTTCGACGGCATGCGGTCGGCGTATTCGTACGTGAAGTACGAAGGGTCAAGTTGAAAGCTACCATCGGGTTTGATGTCGATCACTTGCCGAAGTTTTGCGTAATACGGGTTGCGGGTCGGCTCTTTATCACCATACGCCGAAAGTCCCATCACCTTATACTCGGAGTTGTTCACAGAAAAGCCGAGGTAGGCCGTGATGGTGGAGTACAACAAACCCAGCGAATGCGGAAAGCGGATTTCATGGGTGAGGTCAAGGTGCCGACCACGCCCCACGCCCTGCGCGGCGGTGGTCCACTCCCCGACTCCGTCAACCGTCAGAATGGCGGCTTCTTCGAATGGGGACGGGTAAAACGCACCGGCAGCATGCGAGAGGTGATGTTCCATAAAGTAAACGTCACCGGTATAGTTCCACCGTTTGCGGAGCAGCTTGCGCACGTGAAGCTTTTCGCCAAGCCAGCTCGGCATGGCGCGATGAAAGGTCTTAAAGCTGCGCGGAAAGTGTTCGACATGTTGCGTGATGAGTCGTTCGAATTTAACGAGCGGCTTTTCGTAAAAAGCCACCGCATCGATGCCCGTGATGTCGGTTCCGGCATGCCGCAAACAGAAATCGATGGCCTCATCAGGGAATGAAGGGTCATGCTTGATCCGCGTGAAGCGCTCTTCTTCCGCAGCCGCAATGACGAGACCATCCTCCACCAAGGCGGCGGCGGCATCGTGATAGTGAAAGCTCAGCCCAAGAATGCGAGTCATCAGAAGGGGCGCAGCCAGGCGTCTTTATGTTTTGACGCGGGAGGAAGGTCGCGCCAATAAGTCGCCGGTGGGGTGGCCTCGCGCTTTTTACGACCAGGCCCAAGGCGATAAAAGAGTGCAGACAGACCCACGCCCAAAACGTAGGCGAGGAACAAGAACACAAAATTGCTGACGATTTGGAGCGGCTTGAGCACAAACATCAGGCCTCGGCTGAAGGCGGCGAGGGGCCTTCTCCAACCGGTTTCGGGTACGGGTTTTCGCATAGAGGGCAATCTAGAATCATGCAGCGACCGCGCCCTCACTTGACCGCCGTTCAGGTCATTTTTCGGCGCGCTTGTACTCGCACTCGCACACGGACTCGACTGAAGACTTCAATTTTGCACGAACCACCAAAGCGCAACCGAGAAAAATGGGGGTCAGAGTCGTGAAATCCTGATTCTTGTTAGGCCCGAGTACGCGTACCAGACGGAGTCGGAGTACGCGTCAAAGTGTGACAGGACGGGCCTCAGACGCATGTCGTTCGATTTTTCTAGATAGTCATCTACTATGAGCACTACGTCCCTCGACTGGAAAAATCTCGGCTTTCAATATCTCCCGACCAACGGCCACGTGCAGTGTGACTTTGCCGATGGCGTGTGGGGGAAGCCCGTCTTCAAAGCCGACCCGCACATCAACCTGCACATTGCCGCCAACGCCCTGCACTACGGCCAAGCCATCTTCGAAGGCCTGAAAGCCTTCCGCGCGGCCGACGGCAGCGTGGGTCTCTTCCGCCCCGACCGCAACGCCGAACGCATGCGCCTCTCCAGCGAACGTCTCTGTATGGAGGCTCCGAGCGACGACCTGTTCATTGAAGCCTGTAAAATGGCCATCCGCGAGAACCTCGAATTTGTGCCGCCCCACGGGACCGGCGCGAGCCTGTACCTACGCCCACTCCTCATCGGCACCGAACCGACCATTGGCATCAAGCCGTCCGAGACCTATTCGTTTCTCGTGATGGTCACACCGGTCGGCCCGTATTACAAAGGCGGCTTCAACCCGGTGGAAGCCCTGGTCATGCTCGACTTCGACCGCGCCGCGCCTAAGGGCACCGGCCGCGCCAAAACTGCGGGCAACTATGCGGGCAGCCTGCTACCCGGCCTGATCGGCAAGAAGAAGGGCTTCCCCATCATCTTGTTTGCAGACCCGAAAGAAAACAAGTATGTGGACGAGTTCGGTACGTCGAACTTCATCGGCATTACGCCAGCAGGCGAATTCAAAACGCCCGAGTCGTCCTCGATTTTACAAAGCATCACCAACGAAAGTTTGCAGGTGTTGGCGGAGGAATTAGGCCTCCGGGTTGTGCGCGCTCCCATCGCGCTTGACGACTTGGATCAGTTCTCCGAAGTGGGCGCGTGCGGCACCGCCGCTGTGATCACACCGATTCATGCGGTGCACCATGGGGAGCGCGTGTTCCGGTTTGGGGCCAAAGACGTCGCCGGCGCGACGCTCACCAAGCTGTACCAACAGTTGCAAGGCATTCAATATGGCGAGCGCCCCGACCCGCACGGGTGGCTGGTGAGGGTTTAAAAGGCAGGGTATGGAATAGGGGTTACCCCTATTTTTCAATGTTTTTTGCTGTTTTCAGTCGTTTCATTCTGGATAAAGCGCCCGCCGTCGTTTAGCCCACGAAGGCGGCGCGGGCGATCAGAGGCCGCGGGGCTCGCTGTTCCGCTCGCAACCACCAACCCGGTTTTACTATGCTTAACCTCATGACAGCCCAGACCCCGGCCCTCCTGATTCGAATTATCAGCCCGCAGCACAGCGGTCTTTGAGGGATATTCCGGTTCCCTGACAAAGCCCGCTCATGCCAGCGGGCTTTTTTGTTTTCAGGCGCGACCATAAACAGGCCGGATTTTTTGAGTAAGACTGCTCTTCAGGAAACACGATCATGACATCGCACGACACAAATAAACGCGTCACCATCTACGACACCACCTTGCGTGACGGCAATCAGGCGAAGGGCATTTCCTTTTCGCTTGAAGACAAGCTCGCCGTGGCCCGCAAGCTCGACACCTTTGGTGTGGATTACATCGAGGGCGGGTGGCCCAATCCGACCAACCCGACCGACGTGGAGTTTTTCCGCCGCGCCAAAGCGATGACGTGGAAGCACGCCAAGATCGCGGCGTTTGGCAGCACGTGCCGCCCGAACGGCACGCCAGAGAACGACCCGATCCTCAAGCCACTCGTAGAATCGGGTGCGCCCGTGCTCACCATTTTCGGTAAAAGCTGGGACTTGCACGTCACCGAAGTTTTGCGGACCACACTTGAGGAAAACCTCCGTATGATCCGCGAATCGGTCGCCTTCCTCAAAAAGAATTGCGAAGAAGTCGTATATGACGCCGAGCATTTCTTTGACGGCTACAAGGCCAATCCCGAGTACGCGCTGTCGACCTTGAAGGCCGCCGAAGAGGGCGGTGCCGATTGTATCGTCTTGTGTGATACCAATGGCGGCATGGCACTCTCGTGGGAACTTGAAGAAATCACGGCACGCATCGCCAAGCAACTGAAGACGCCTCTGGGCATCCACGTGCATAACGATACGGGGACCGCCGTGGCCAACAGCCTCGCGGCCGTTCGCGCCGGAGCGCGGCAGGTACAGGGCGTGATGAACGGGTATGGCGAACGCTGCGGCAACGCCAACCTCACCACCATCATCCCCGACTTGCAGTTCAAAATGGGAATCCCCGTGGTGAGCGACGAGCAGATGCGGTCTTTACGGACGCTGTCTCTGAGCATCGACGAGATCGCCAACCTGGCGACCGACATCCGCGCACCGTACGTGGGCGAGGCCGCGTTCGCCCACAAGGGGGGCGCGCACGTCGACGGCGTGATGAAACTCGCGCGCAGCTTTGAGCATATGGACCCGGCCCTGGTGGGCAACGGGCGTGATTTTGTCGTGTCGAACCAAAGCGGTGGCAGCCTGATCTGGGACAAACTGCGCGCCATCAATCCTGACGTCGACCGCCGCAGCCCCGAGGTGGCCGATATCCTCGCCGAGGTCAAGCGTTTAGAAGACGAAGGCTATCACTTCGAATTGGCGGACGGCAGCTTCCAGCTGCTGGCGCGCCGTCGATTAGGCTTGTTCAAAGACCGCTTCGAGTTCTTAGGGTTCCGGGCGATTGAAGAACAGGTC
>JBIIWL010000144.1:0-5373 GCA_044338885.1 Fibrobacteria bacterium | reverse complement strand
CGGGATGTTCCCCCGGAAAGACGCGAGGTATCGCGGTGTGCCACCACGGGTGCTGATCGTGATCAGCGCTTTGGCGCCACAGGTCAAACTCAAATACAAGCCGGCCTCGCACATCAGCGCCATCGGGTCCGCATGCGGCACGCTCACGATGTCTTCTTCGAGGTTTTTCTCAGCCATCCGGATGATGCGATCCATCATCGCGATGGTTTCAACCGGATATTTACCGGCCGCGGTTTCACCCGAAAGCATGAGCGAGTCCACCCGCGCCAGGGCGGCTGTGGACACGTCGGTCACCTCCGCGCGCGTGGGCAGGGGGCTCTCCATCATGGTCTCGAGCATTTGGGTGGCGACAATCGTCACCTTCCCTTTTTCACGGGCCGAATGAATCACATTACGCTGCAGAGTCGGAATACGTTCGAGTTCGACTTCAACGCCCAGGTCGCCACGGGCCACCATGACCCCGTCTGAGGCCTCGACGATTTCATCCAAGCGTTCAACCGCCGCCGCGTTTTCAATCTTCGAAATAATGGGAACTGAGAGTCCGATTTTGGCGCAAAAGGCCTTCAGCTTGTGAACGTCATCGGCGCTGCTCACAAAAGACGCTGCAATCCAATCAAAACCCGCGCTTTTGATGACCTTCAAGTCGATGCGGTCTTTGGCGGTCGGCATCGGCAGACCGAGGTCGACACCGGGCACGTTCAATGACTTGCCCGGTTTGAGGATGCCCCCGCGTATCACGCGGGCGCGAACGATGGGTGTTTTGTCGCCTTTGAGTGAGGTCGCCGTTAAGAGCTGTAGTTCAAGCTTGCCATCATCAAGGAGGATCCGCTGTCCCGGTTTGGCGTTGTGGAACCATCCCGCGTGGGTGAGGCCGATCACGGACTTTTCGGGAATGCCCTTGCCAAGTCGAAGCACCACGGTGGCGCCATTGACGAGGGCGTAGGTCTGCTTATCGACTCGGATTTTGGGGCCCATGAGGTCAGCGAGAACGGCGCAGGGCTGTCCCAATTTCGCAGCGACACCACGAACCAGTTTCAGATATCTGACGTGCTGGACCGAGTCGCCGTGTGAAAAATTGATGCGAACGGCATTGGCGCCCGCTTTCAGTGCCGCCTCAAGACGCGCAGGGTCTTCGAGGGCTGGGCCCATGGTGATCAGGATCTTGGCGCGGCGGGCGTGATGTGTGCTCATACTTGAAAATTACATGTGCACACCGAATTATTGTGAAATTGGAATTAACGACTTAAAAAATCATAGATTCTGCCGATCGCGTACATTTTCTTCTCAAATGACTGCCCCGCGCCAACCACACCCTATGATGGCTACTCCCTCTTCCACTGCGAGACACCCTGCGTGCGCTCATTCTAAACGAGTGGTTTTTGTCGCAAGCTTGGTGGCCTTCATGGTCTCCACCTTTGCGAGCTCCGGGCAAAACGACCTGTTTCAAAACGTAGAGACCGCCTTAAATGCCGGTGACATCCACCGTGCCGATTCGCTGCATACCCTCGCCGGGCCGGTGAATCGCAACCCCGGCGTGAAACACGAAGCCCGTATTTTAGATGCCCGTTTAGCAGCCTCTCGCGGCGACTGGAAGTCAACCGATGCCATCCTGCGGGCCTGGCGTAACAGTACGGAGCGACGCGAAGGCAGTGGCGAAATCCTGTTTTGGATGGGTTGGTCGGCGATGCACCAAGCACGATTGACTGAAGCCGATTCTCTCCTCGTCCTTGCCAGCGCCTACAGTGATGAAGAGCGGTCACAAGATGCCCTAGAATACCGGTTCGCGGGCCTTCTCGACCCCGGCCCACACTTGCAGGACTATTTGCGCGGATTACCCGAAAGCCCGCTCCCCCACCCCCTGAGAGTAGCCTCTTTAGATCGAGTTCCTCAAAATTCCCGTATTTTTCCGTATTCACGATGGCATTTGGCGGTGTTACTGGAATCCCGTGGCGATACGGCTCGATCGCGGCCTCTCTTAGATACCCTCGCCCGCAACACGCGCCACGCCATAGGACGCCGAGCCGCGGCCTACCAAGCCTTACTCACAGAGCAGGCGGCCCCCGACACCGCTCTGAAGGCCTACGAAAAGATTCTCATGGACGGCCAACAAGGGGTTACTGCCGAATTTGCCCGTAAACGGGCACACAAACTCCGCCCGCGCCGCTAAATGTGCGCTTTACAACCAAAAACCCGAATTTCAGGTGCGGAACGCACACAAAAGCTCTAGATTACGAATGGTTTTTAAGGTGCCCCCGTTAGCGCGAACCCCCGCGTTAAACCTTGGAAATGGAAATGACACAGCAAACTCTTCTCGTCTTCGTTCTGCTCGCGGCCGTATTTTTGGCCGGTGCATCCGTTGGCCAACTTCTGCTTCGAATCCGCCTTGCTCGGCTGGAGCGCATCAACATGCGCCTGGATCAGCGGCGCCTCAATGCATTGGCTCGGGCGTGGCAATCACGTGCCGCCTCGCTTCCCGATCGCGATATCGCATTTGAATCGGAAGTGCGTGAAGAAATTGAGACGCTGCTCACAGAGATCGAGAAGAACTAAAGAAGTAACGTTCCGCGGTCAGCTCAGCTTGATGCACCACATCGGCAGACCGTTTTCAATCGACCTGCTCTCGCCCAAAGTCACAAGCCTTTTAACCTGACGGCTGATAGCTGACCGCTGATGGCTACAAGCTGTAAACTATCTTCAGCCCCATGATTCCCATCCTGACCCTGAGTGAAATGCGGGACGTGGAACGCCGAGCCGTCGAAGGCGGACTCTCCGAATACGATCTCATATACAGTGCCGGTGAAGCGGTGTTCCAATCGGTCAAAGCCATGCTTGAGGCCTCTGAACCGGATCCGTTTGAGACCGGTCTCCCCCATGCGGCCTTTGAAGACGACGTGCCGCCCACGTCGGATAAGTTCGACGCTCCCAAGCCACCGCAGGTGGCCTTTGTGTGCGGCAAAGGTCACAACGGCGCAGACGGGCTCGCCGCGGCGCTCCACTGCGCTCAGGCCGGACTGGGTGTTGTGGTCTACCATGTGCATGCCGACCGCCATAGCCCGGAAACGCGACGGTTGCGCGAGCAGCTCGCCGCCACCGACGTTTCGATCCATGTCATCCGTTCCGCGGCCGATCTACCCGTCTTTGAAGAAGCCGACCTCGTCGTGGATGCCCTTTTAGGGAGCGGTTTTCGGGGGGTGCCTGAGGGCCTTATCGCGTCTTTGATTCACGGGGTGAATCAAAGTGATCGCCCGGTTTTATCCGTGGACGTACCGTCAGGGATCGCCTGCGATACCGGCGTCATCGCCGGGCCCGCCGTACGGGCTGACTCAACGCTCTGTTTGGGCGCGCTTAAATTATCCGCCTTGTTTTTCCCCTCGGGGCCGACCTTCGGCAAAGTGGGTTACAGTCCGATCGGGTTTAATGAAAAAGTTTTAACGGGTCAGCCCTCACGCTTGTCCATGTACACATGGGATGACTCACTCGACCATCTGCCGCTCAAAACTTGGCGCACCCATAAATACAGTGCTGGCAAGGTGCTTGTGATCGCCGGCAGTCGCGGTATGCATGGCGCGGCCGTGCTCAGCGCGTCCGCAGCGTTGCGTGCGGGGGCCGGTATGGTGCGCGTGGCCGTGCCCGGGGGTATTTACCCCGAAGTATCGCATCATGTGCTTGAGGTGATCGGCACACCGATTGGCGAAGACGCCGACCGGCATTTCACCCCCGCTCACATTCCTGAACTTTTACCCTGGCTCGAGTGGGCCGGCGCGATCGTGCTTGGCCCCGGCATTGGCAAGCATGCGGATACGCTTGAGTTTTTGCGCGCCCTCGCACCCCACCTCACGGATAAACGTGTCGTGGTCGATGGTGACGCGCTCGCCTTGTTTTACCAGGACCCTGCCGCCAACGTCGGGGACGCCGCAACCACGGCGACAGAGGAAGGGGCCGCGCGTGACGCCGCGGGCCGCTCCAAATTCCTCCTCACCCCGCACGCGGGAGAATTCCGGCGCATGGGCGGGACGTACGACGACACCAACCCCATCGAACTGATCGAAAGCGCGCGCGCCTTAGCCAAACGATGGGGAGCCTCGGTTGTCGTCAAAGGCCCGGCCACGGTGTGTGCACTCCATGATGGGTCTGTGCTCATTTCGGCATCAGGTCACCCGGGTATGGCCACGGCAGGAACCGGTGATGTGCTCGCGGGAATTACAGGACGGCTCCTTTCGGTGATCGCTCCGGCAGAAGCGGCACCGCTCGCGGTTTACCTGCATGGCCGCGCAGGGGAATCTGCCCGTCGCGACCGTGGCGTTTCGGGGATGACCGCGTCCGACCTTTTCCTCTATCTGCCTTTGGCCATCAAAGAGATCGAAGATGCCTTATCGATCGACGAAGACGAGGACGACGAGTAGCGAGAGTCCCGCAAGTAAGTAAAAGCCTTACAGCAGTAAAGAAAAATCCAGTTCGGTTCCCTGCTGCTGCCCAGCCTTTGTGTTCTACTGGGGTGCTGTTGCACTGTTGCACTGTTGCACTGTCGTACTTGCTCTACCTAACACCCCTAAACGCGTCCAACACACTGTCGTGCAGTAGTCCGTTTGACGATAACCCGGACCGCTCCGCGATGCCATCCACGCCGAGGATGCTCGTGAATCGACCGCCCGCCTCAGGCAGGATGATCGCCATCGGCGCGATATCCCAAATCTCCACGATGGGGTCGGCCATCACCTCGGCCGCACCGGTGGCCACTAGGAAGTGACCATAGCAATCGCCCCAACCACGATGGAGCCGCGCTTCGCGTCGGAGCGTGGCCCAAGCATCCCCGTAACCCAATCGCTCCATCGTGGTCGCACTGCCATCAAGCAGCAAGGCCTCATCAAGAGACGAGACGGCCGAGACCCGGCATGGTTGACCGTTTCGAAAGCACCCCCCGCCAGCGGAGGCCCAGACGCGCTCACCGAGCGCCGGCAGGTCGATGAGGCCCACGATCGGCTTCCCATCCTCTAACAGGGCGATGAGGGTCCCAAACAAAGGGACGCCGTGTATAAAGGCTTTGGTGCCGTCGATCGGGTCTACCACCCACTCACGCCGGGTCGACCCACTCTGGTGCCCAAACTCCTCGCCGATAATCCCGTACCCCGGGGTCTCATGAGCCATGCGGTTACGCATGGTCTCTTCCACGGCCCGGTCGGCCATGGTGACGGGGGTGTTGTCCCCTTTCCACTCCACCTTCATGGCGGAGCCGAAGTGACGGCGAATCAGCGCGCGGCTTTCATCGGCTAGGGACAAGGCGAAATCGAGTTCGGCGTTGAAGTCGTTCATGGCCCGAAAGATAGCAGGTGGGGACTCCCCAAGTAGCGTCCCCTGTGCCCAGCCCTGTTGGGT
>JBIIWL010000143.1:0-5386 GCA_044338885.1 Fibrobacteria bacterium | reverse complement strand
TCGGCGCGCTCCACCACATCAGGCTCGTCGCCCGCGTGGGCTTGAGCAGTGGCCACATCGCCTAAAATATCACGGAGCACGTCGTCCAACGTGACCAGGCCCAAAATGCTGCCATATTCGTCTGAGACCAGCGCCAGCGTCGCACCCGAGGACCGGAAGGTTTGCAGCGCCTTCAGCACATCGACCGATGCCGGAATCACAGGCACGGGGCGCGAGAGCGCTTCGAGGTCAAGCGTCAAGCCGGCGAGCGAGCGCGACAATAAATCTTTCGCGTGGACTACGCCGACCAAATCATCGAATCCACCGCGGCACACAGGGAAACGCGAATACGGGTGCTCGACCAGCTTGGCGCGAATTTCCGCCAGGTCGGCCGTGGAATCGAGCCATTCCACATCGGGCCGCGGCGTCATCAGCGCGGTGATGCGGCGATCGGCCATCCCGATCACGCTCTCCATCATCTCCTGCTGGCTTTCGTGATACAGACCCGCTTTAGTCCCCTGCGTCAGCATGAGCGCGATCTCTTCTTCGGTCACAGAGGCTTCTTCTTGAGCCCGCATGCCGAACAACCTCAACAAACCTTTGGTGGATAGGTTTAAAAATTGAACCACGGGGCCCGCCACCCGGCTCAGCCCCGCCATAAAGCCCGCCACATGCCGCGAGATCGCCTCGGCATGACGCAGTGCAAAGGCCTTCGGGACGAGCTCGCCCAACACCACCTGAAAATATGTGACGACCACGACAACCACAATCAGCGAGGCCACGTCGGCAGACTGCGCGAGCCACGGGATGGTTCGAAAGGGGACCGCTAGGTTTTCGGCAATGGCGACGCCACCATACGCACCGGCGAGCGTGCCCACCAAGGTGATGCCCACTTGCACAGTCGCTAAAAAACGACCGGGGTCGCGGATCAGGTCGAGCGCCTTTTGAGCCTTCGTGTCGCCATCCTCGGCCATTTGCTGCAATCGCGCTTTACGGCTCGAAACGAGGGCGATTTCGGACATCGAAAACAGGCCGTTGGCGGCGATCAGAACCAGGATGACAAGACTTTCCCAGCCCAAAATTTCAGTTAGCATATGGCTGAATACTTAGGAAATAAAGGGGTTGAGGACGAGAACTAGTCGGAAGTCGGAAGTCGTGAGTCGGATGGAAACCGAACGAGAAGACAGGATGAACGGGCGACTGGGAGGAGGGCAAAATGGCAACCTGAAGAGTGCTCAACGCAGGCGATGAAAAAAAAGGGTATGGAATGGGGGTAGGTTGTTCGTTTAACCGGGTATGGAAGGTCATCAAGTGGTGGAAAAAGACAGTTTTACACCCCGTTTATCCGAGTTCCTGTATTCCCGACCGACGTCCGACGTCCGACTCGTTCCACCCCCTGCTTTCCCCCCGTTTCGACTAAATTTCCCCCTCTCACGGAAACTAACCGGAATTTTACGCATGCACCTCTACCGCTCTCATACCTGCGGCGCGCTCCGCAAGGACCACGTCGGCCAAACCGTCAAGCTTTCGGGCTGGGTCTTCCGCCGCCGTGACCACGGTCACTTTTTGTTCATCGATTTGCGCGACCATTACGGCACATCGCAGTTGGTGTTCCACCCTGAGCGCGACTTTTTTGAAGCCGCAACGCGCCTGAAGTATGAAAGCGTGATCACCATCACCGGCCATGTGGTCGCGCGCGAGCCGAACACCATCAACCCGGCCATGCCCACAGGTGAGGTTGAAATCGTCGTCGACGAATTCGAGATCCAGTCGATGGCCGAGCCGCTCCCGTTCCTCGTGGACGACAAAGACAGCGGACCCGAAGAACTGCGTCTGCGTTACCGCTTCTTGGACCTGCGCCGCGAAAAGCTGCACCGCAACATCGTGCTGCGCTCGCAGATCATCGCCTCGTTGCGTCGCCGTATGACCGACCTCGGGTTCATGGAATTTCAGACCCCGATTCTCACGTCGAGTTCGCCCGAGGGCGCGCGCGACTTTTTGGTGCCCAGCCGCATTCACCCCGGGCGCTTCTATGCACTGCCGCAAGCGCCGCAGCAGTTCAAGCAGCTGCTCATGGTGGCCGGCTTCGACCGTTACTTTCAAATCGCGCCCTGCTTCCGTGATGAAGATGCGCGCGCCGACCGTTCGCCGGGCGAGTTCTATCAGCTCGATATCGAGATGAGCTACGTCACGCAAGATGACGTGTTTGCGGCCGTCGAACAGGTCGTGTACGGCACGTTCGCCGAGTTCTCCCAGTGGCAGCTCGACAATGGCCAAGGCTTTGCGCCCTTTGTGCGTATCCCCTACCGTGAATCAATGCTGAAGTACGGCTCCGATAAGCCCGACTTGCGCATCCCCATTGAAATCCGCGACGTGTCCGCCATCTTCCGCGAAAGCGGTTTCGGCGCCTTCGCCAATGGCGTCAAGAGTGGCGCCGTGGTGCGCGCGATTCCGGTGAAAGACATCGCCGGGCAACCGCGCAGCTTCTACGACAAGCTCGGTGACTTCGCTCAGGGCCTGGGCGCCAAGGGCCTCGCCTATCTGGTGTATTCCGCCGAGGGTGTTAAAGGGCCGATCGCCAAGTTCCTCACCCCCGAACAGCTCGAAGAGCTGCGCACACAGTGCGCTGCCGAGCCGGGCGACGCGGTCTTCTTTGTCTGCGACAAAGAAGGGCTGGCCGCCAAGATCGCGGGCCAATTGCGCGTCAAACTCGGCCGCGATCTCGACCGCGTCGAAAAAGACATCTTCCGCTTTTGCTGGATCGTCGACTTCCCCATGTTCGAGCTCGACGAAGAGACCAACCAGGTCGCCTTCTCGCACAACCCGTTCTCGATGCCGCAAGGCGGCATGGACGCATTGCTCAACAAGAACCCGCTCGATATTCTCGCCTACCAATACGATATCGTGTGCAACGGGATCGAGCTTTCTTCGGGCGCGATTCGAAATCACAAGCCCGAAGTGATGTACAAGGCCTTTGAGATCGCCGGTTACGGCCCCGAGGTGGTGGAAGAAAAGTTCGGCGGCATGATCAATGCGTTCAAGCTCGGCGCGCCGCCGCACGGTGGTATCGCCCCGGGCGTCGACCGTATGGTGATGCTCTTGGCCCAAGAAGAGAGCATCCGTGAAGTGATCGCATTCCCCATGAATCAAAAGGCTCAGGATTTGATGATGGGCGCGCCTTCGGAAGTGACGATGAAGCAGCTCAAAGAGCTGCACATCCAAGTCGACCCGAAGGTTGTGGCTGAATTGCAGAAGAAAGAGGCTGAGGCCGCTGAAGCGGCCAAATAGCCCTAGCCTCGAGTTAAAATGAGAGTTGAAAAAAAGGGGATGCCACGGCATCCCCTTTTTTTCTCCCGCTTGATGCCCTTTAGTCGGATAACGCTCTTTCAGGACGCCTTTGATCATGAAGGCGCAGATGGGTCAAGTACAACCCGTTTTTCACCCCGGCATTACTCCGGTTCGAGTTGAAGTTCGACGAGGCCGTCGACGGTCTCATAACACGTTCCGTCGCAGGTTTCCGACTCGGTGTAGGTGAGTTCATCACCGTCAACGGCGATGTAGGTGACGCCATTCACTAAATATTCGGCTTCGGCGGCATAGGGGCCCAGCGGTAACGAGATGGAGCGCGTGCCTCCCGAGGTCCCGCTCCACACCAACCGTCCGTCCTCAATGTTTGAACCGGCATACACGCGGATCGCCTGAATCGCCCCGCCACCGGTCCGAATTTCCAACGTCGCCGTAGTCGGGCGGGACAATTCACAATCCCATGGAGCGGGTGTGCATTCTTCCCCTTCCTCTTCATCGAGGCACCCCGCGAACAAGGTGACGCACATCACGATCGCGAGCCATCCGCGCGCTCCCGCAACCGTTTTGAAGACCTGCCAAGCTGCCACGAATCGAGTGTCCGATCTCAAGATCATTGCCCCTCTAACCGAAACCCGAAATGAACCGCCGCGCGGTGTGCCGAAACGCCGGGAATCGGGAAATACTGATACGAGAACCCCCAATCCACCCCGGAGGATCGGTTAAACCGAATGCCCGTTTCGAGCCAGGGAAGGGCTTTGAAGGGCGCTTCACGTTTGGTCCCGCGATATTCCCCAAACGACAACGAACCACCTCCGCCCATGGCGAGGACCGTGCCGGATTCCCCCAAGGGGACTCGCACCAACATGCCCGGTCCGATGGTCAATCGATCCTCTCGGAACTGATAGTACAGGGCGTCGCTCTCGCGCACGCGCACCGCGCGGCGGTAGGGCCGCATTTCAAAATCAATTAAAAAATCCAACCCGATGCGGGTGACCGTCCCGATGCCCACCCGACCGCCCCATTGGACATCATTCACGGCGGCGGCGGCACGCATGTCAAAAAAGGCGATGCCGGGTTGCGCAGAGTCGCCTGTGGCGGTGTCGAGAGGTTGGTCGGTCGCATGGGCCAGAGACACCGCCCACAAAAAGATCAGCAGAGGGCGGCGGAGACCGTGGCGCAGTGGGAAATCAAAAATCATGCGTGCCGCAAAATACAACCGAGGCGGCGCGAAGGGCCGCCGACGCCTACGGTGCAATCAGCGGGGGACGATGCTCGACTTGACGTCGAGAGTGGAACCGAACTCGGCCTTGAGACGGCGCGAGACTTCTTCCAGCGTCAGCTTGGTGGTGATCATATCGATCTCAAGTTCCGACGCACGCTTTTTGACCTTATCGGGCGGGACGTGCGAATTCGTAAACAGAATCGCGACGATATCAACTTCTTCGGCCACCTGCATCAAGCGCGTGTGCACGAGGTTGGTGACCAGCAACACGTTGGAGTAATCGTCGGTCAACGCATTGGGATCGACGCCCGTATAGGCGAAGTCAATGTTCTCGTGGATCAGTTCTTCGCCGACGAGGGAGCCCTCGATGGCATCGATAATGGAACGAAGATCCGTTTGCATGATGAGGTGATCTATTTCAGGAGCAAAAGCGCGCTAGGGGTGTGCACTCGGTGCGCAGGGTCGTTGCGGCTTCACGCTCATTGGGGTTAATGGTTTTGGTTCGAGGTCTACGGATTAAAAGTAATCAGCAAAGCCATGTTTCTGTAAAGGGTCGGAAATCCCCCTCCCGATCCTGCCCGCCCGGTAGCCCCCGCCCCACCACCCTGAGTATGGCCCGAAACAAAAACACCCCCCAGCAATCATGCCTTCTGGGCGTTGTCCGCCTTAACATCGTTTATACTTGGGACAACTTGGAAAAAAGGGGATTCGCGCATGCCCGCCAACCAGCACACTGTGACCTTCGCCGCTTCTGACGCCGAGAAAATCATGCTCGCGGGAGATTCGGAACAATATTTTGTGCGCATCGAAAACGCACTCGGCGTCAGGTTGCTGACGCGCAATGCCGGTGTCACCGTTCAGGCCGGGAATGAAACGGCG
>JBIIWL010000141.1:0-5406 GCA_044338885.1 Fibrobacteria bacterium | reverse complement strand
GGTGTTCTCACGGAAGATCACCATGTCGACCTTCTCGGGGGCCTTCACCGGTGAAGGCACGCCGGTGTACCAACGCACAGGGCGCAAGCACACGTACAAGTCGAGGATCTGGCGCAAGGCCACGTTCAACGACGTAATGCCGCCGCCCACGGGCGTCGTCAGCGGGCCTTTGATGCCCACGAGGTATTCTTTAAACGCCGTCAGCGTTTCTTCAGGCAACCACACGCCATCGCCGTACACCGACAGCGACTTCTCGCCCGCGTACACTTCCATCCACTCGATCTTACGCGTGCCGCCGTACACCTTGCGCACGGCTTCGTCGATCACATGCTGTGACGAACGCCAAATATCCGGGCCGGTGCCGTCGCCTTCGATGAAGGGGATGATCGGGTGATTGGGCACGTTGAGGGCGCCGCCCTCGCCGATGGTGATGGCTTGACCGTTGGCAGGAACTTTAACGTGTTGGTAAGCGGACATGGAAACTCCAGAAAGCGGCCTAGCGGTACGAAAATCGAACCTAAACCGGTGAAATCCAGCGCGTTATCGCGGGGGAGGATGAGTGATGAAATATAATACCGGCACCCCCCCCAGCTTCGCAAAACCCCTGATTTTTCGAGGGATGTGGCGTGAAAGCCACCTAAAAATGATGCGGAGAATACGCGGAACAAGGAGCGAGTCGGACGTCGGACGTCGGTTGTCGGATGGCCTGCACAGGCCACCTGATCGTTTTGGAAACGGGTGCCTTAAAAAGCCTGAAAAGTATGGGGGTTTCTGCCGTGAGCCTTCGGGTTTTCGGTAAGGCCACCGGGATGTTCAAGGCCCAAAACACGAAAGCCCCCAAGAAGCCGTCAGCTGTCAGCCGTCAGGTGTCAGCTTCAAACAAAGCGCAGTCGCCCGCTATTGTGGTGTGTTCCTGAAGGCTGACCGCTGATCACTGACCACTTTCCCCTTACCCCGGCATCGCTTCGACATCGGCTTCGCCGTTGACCGGGTCCCAATGGCGGATGTGCATAAACTCGGGGAAGACCAAGGGTTTGTGAACCGACTTGCCCACCAACAGGCGCAGGCACTCTTGAATGCCTTCGGTGATGGACGGGTGAGGGTGGATGGACTTCATGATGTCTTCCAGCCCCTTGTCTTGGTCCATCAAATGCGCGATCACCATAATGGTGCTGCCGGCCTGAGGGCCTGCTGCGCGCATACCGAGGATGCGGTTGTTGCCGTCTTCGGACACGAGGATTTTGACGAAGCCATCGGTGCGGCGCATGGCGATGGCGCGGTTGACCAGCGCGTTGGACGTATAGCCCACGCGGTAGGGGATGCCTTGCGCGCGGCATTGTTGTTCGTTGAGGCCGACCACCGCGACTTCGGGGTTGAAGAACATAATGGTCGACATGTTGTGGTAGCGCAGCTGGTACTTGTTCTTGCCGTACATGGCCTTGACCGCATAGCGGCCTTCCATTTCGGCCACGTTGTACAGGGCCGAGCGTTGGGTCACGTCGCCCACGGCGTAAATGTTCCACTTCACCAAGCAATCGCCGTCGGCATCCAAACCACCGCGGGCGTTGATCTTGATGCCCGCGTTTTCAAGGCCGAGGCTGTCGAGGTTGGGTGTGCGCCCCACTGATACCAGTGCCGCGTCGACCTCGAGCACTTGGCTGCGCCCGCCATCGTAATCGACGGTGACTTCTAAAAAATCGGGGCGTTTAACGATCGAACGCAGAATGGCGTTGTGATGGATCGTCACGCCTTTCTTCTCCAAATTCTGGCTCACATACGCGCTCACATCATCATCTTCAAACGGGATGATGCGGGGCTGCCGGTCGAGCAGGTGGACCTTGGTTTGGCCGAAGTTGGAGAAGATGCTGGCGTATTCGCAACCGATGATACCGGCACCGATGATGAGCAGGCGCTTGGGGAACTCGCGGAACGAGAGCAGGCCGTCCGAATTGACGACGCGTTCGCCGTCCACGATCACGCCGGGAAAGTCGCGCGGCTTGGAGCCGGTGGCGATCACAAAGTTGTCGGCCGTGATGCGTTCTTCTCGCCCATTCTGCAGCGACACATCGACGGAGGCCTCATCGTGAAAGCGTGCGAAGCCGCGCTTGAGGGTGATGGAGCCGGGGCCCTTCCACCGTGGGTGAGAGAATGTTTCGATTTGTGAAAGCAGTTGGTATTGCTTTTCTTTGGCGGCCTGAATCACGGTGTCGCGCACGGCTTGGTAATCGACCATCAGCCCGGCGGCGCGGTAGCCGCGATCGACCGACGCGGCGTTGGCGAAGTCTTTGGCCAACTCCCATAACGTCTTACTGGTGAGGGCGCCGTGTAAGATCCCCGCACCACCGATGTGTGAGCCTTCGATGAGGCAAACTTTTTTACCGAAGTCGAAGCCGCGCATGGCGGCGGCAAAACCACCCGGACCCGATCCGATGACACAAACGTCGTAGTCGTTCTCTTTGCGGGGGGTGGGTTCCATGGTGGGGTCTTTCCGTGTGGGGTTAAACGACGGAGGTGGTCGAAGTTGAGGCGACGCCCTCACCCCCGACCCATGTCCCTGAGGGAGAGGGGTGGAAGGCTGTGGGGTCTACGTGTGAGTCAGGATTTAGGGCGCGTTCGATGAGCGGGTCGGGGATGCCGGCCTCTAGAAAGCCCTTGGCGCGCAGTAAACACGAGGGGCAGGTGCCGCAGGGGGGGAAGGAGCCTTCGTAGCAGGTGTGGCTGAACGCGAGCGTTTCCAACCCGCCCCAAGCCTTGGCCATTAAAACGCTCTCGGCCTTGGTGCGGAACATCAGCGGCGTGTGAATGCGGAAGATGCCTTTGCCATGATTCCGCTCGGGCCAGCCGAGGCCGATGTGCAGAGCGCGCTGCAAGGCGCGCATGGTGTCGTGACGACAATCGGGGTAGCCGCTAAAATCGGTTTGGCACACGCCGGTGACCACGTCGCGGATGCCGCGTGTGTAGGCGTATGAGGCCGCTTGGGTGAGGAACAACAGGTTGCGGCCGGGCACGAAGGTGTTGGGTAAACCGTGCGTGCCAAACTCTGTGGTGATATCCATGGTGTTGTCGGTGAGCGAGTTGCCGCCGAGTTCACGGAAGAAGTCGAGTTTGAAACGGCGCATGGGTACGCCGAGTTTCCAGGCGATGTTTTGGGCGGCGCGTTCCTCGGAGGCGTGGCGTTGACCGTAGTCGAAGAATACGGTTTCGACGGCAGTAAAAGTTTTCAGCGCCCAGTGGAGGCACGTGGTGGAATCTTGCCCGCCGGAGAACACGACGAGTGCGGTGCGGTTGATCTTTGATTTGGTATTGGACGCTGACACGCGGAAAACCCCTCTTCCTCTGGGGCAAAGATAGTTCGCTGGTCGCACTTGGTATTTCGGGATTGGGTCAGGCCGCGGCCCCCGGGTTTGACTCCTCCGGCACCGGCACACGAAACCGTCGATCAACAGGGTTCGGAGTTTCGGTTTCGTGACGGTGCCTGCGGAGTTTTTCGGAATGGTCACATTCCGATCGTACTACCGAAATGAGGTCGCCAAAGGCGAACGAATCACCCCTCAGGCCTTTTCGTCCGCAGGATGTTACTCCGCCGTCACCCTCCGGAGCCGTAAGGTCGCCAAGTAGGGGCATCGGCAAGGACCGGGGTGGCGCCGGAGTCACATCCGGAGGACGAGGTCAGTCAATTTTATGGAGCCAAGGATTGCGGCAACCAAAGATCGAACCGACCTACCGTAGCCCAAGGGTTTTATGGAGTTGAAACGACAGCTTCCAGCGCGGGCGGGCCAGCGTGGCGTCGATGGTGCGGGCCCATTCCGATCGTGTTGCCGCCTCATCGCGCTCACCCGTGCCAAACTGCCCGGTGCGAATTTCCTTCGGCTGCAGAAAGTAGTGGGCGAACTGCGAGTCCTCAAAAAACGCGAGGTCTTGGCCCTCGTACACAAGCTTGAGCTCGTCACCGGTTTTGAGATTCCACGCGCCCTTTTGCGAGAGCTTAGGGCTTACGGTCACCCAATCGACACCGAGGGTATCGGTCGATGTGCCGTTGGTCTCCATGGTCACGTAGTACCCGCTCTCGTGGAGTAAGGTCACGAGGGCGCGGATGGCCTCAGGTTGGATCGTCGGCTCACCGCCGGTGAGTACCACGAACCGGGCGGGGTAGTCCGCAATGCGGGCGACCACGTCCTCAGGTGAAAGCTTCTCTTTGAGTGAAAAATCGGTGTCGCAAAACGCGCACGCCAAATTACAGCCCGCCGCACGGATAAACACCGCCGGCGTACCGGCGTGAAAGCCCTCGCCTTGGAGCGAGTAGAAGATTTCGGAGAGACGGAGCACGGGTAAAAGTTAGACGATTAGGACGGTGGACGGTGGACGGTAGACGGTGGACGGTGGATGGTGGATGGTGGATGGTAGCAGAATGTGAGCCCTCGGCGTACTCGTACTCGATGCCTTTTAGCCCAGACAAGTCGAGTACGAGTAGGAGTACGCGAAACGAGGAGTACCAACTACCACCGTCTACCGTCCACCGTCCACCGTCCCTTCGTTAAAAAGCCTGATTAAACTTCACGATCAGTGCCACGCCATGCTCACTAAACCCTAAATCCCCGCGCATGGCGCCGGCGCGTTCGTTGAAGATGAGGCGCCCGCCGACACCACCCGAGTAATGCAGCGTCGCGCGTGACGCGTCTTCAAAATTGTTCCCCACGCGCCCGGTCTCGGCAAAGGTCGCGATCTGCCAATCTTTACCCAGCCACGAGCGGATGATCGGGAGTGCCAGCGCAAAGTTGAAGCGCAATTCGGCTTGGGCCGCTTGGGCGCTGCGGTCACGGAAGCGCTTGTTGGGTACCCCGCGGAGCACATCTTCGTTGCCGATGTTCGGCTCTAAAAAGAACGGCGGGTCGCCGAACATGGTTTTCTGCCAGAGTTTGCCAGCCACTTCCCACCGAGGCCCGAGGGTCTCGTAGGCTGCGATCCAACTCTCTGCGGTTTGAAACGTGTACTGACCCGCGACTGAAGTGCCCACACGTTGCGCGATATGAAACCCACGCGAAACGATATCGCGGCTATCGCGCGTGTCGTATTCAAGCCCGGCCTCCCACACGTCGGCAATGCCGCCGTCGTAACCGGTCACATGGGGGCCCAAAATGGCCGACGCACCCGGCGTGCCGTCGTCTTTTTTAATACGGGTGATGTCCCACCCTTCGGCGCGTACGCCGGTCACAAATTGAACCGCCGGATGGACCGCGGGCAGCGGGCGCGTGAAGTACATAAACCCGTACCCGCCTGTGGGCGAGTACTCGACCTTGTCGCTTTCAGCCGGGTTGTTGCCTCCGCCGAAATAGTTGTCGGGGAATCGTTGAAAGCTGCCTTCAAACCGGGCTTCCCACGGCGAGCCGAAAAACTCATCGGTGCGGT
>JBIIWL010000240.1:0-3395 GCA_044338885.1 Fibrobacteria bacterium | reverse complement strand
CCACTGAGTAGTATTCAATTCTGCCGTGTAAATTAAGTGGGGCCGCGGCATGGCGCAACCGCGTCCCATTGAGTTTACGCTCCTCGTCGAACTCGTCTAAATAGCGTTCGAGAACGCGGCGATCCCAACCCGAAAGACGAGGGCTTCGCCGTTTGGCTTTCTCTAATGCGGCCGCCACATCGCGGCTATCAAGGGGCAAGGTGCTCCAGAAGTCAGAGGGGATGAGCCCCTTTTCATCCAGTCTGCGGAGAAATCCGTTGACGGGATGACCTACCTCCACCGGTATGGTTTCTCCACGTCCGCACAAAATCGCGATGACGATGCATATAGTGCGACAGAGCGAATTTTTCACAAGTTGAATGTAAAGTATTCACGCGAACGCAGGCGTGACGATGCCTCAACTTGTATTGTCAGTTTGGCGCAAGCCCACCGGGCCGCTCAGCGTGCGAAGGCGCCCTGACAAAACGACAAGGCGCGCACGTGTGCCTTCACACAGGGTGGAGCACGGCTCTTAGTATTGGAACGTCACTTCCGAAAATGCCGTAGGGCTCGCCACAGAAACGCCGGCATGGCCGCGCCAGTTCTCCACGAATAATCCGCCTACACCCGCGCGCGTGTGCAGGTATCGTTTCCAATGCCATGCCGCGGTGATTCCGAACTCATGCCGCGTTTCCACATCTTGAGCGAGGAAGGCCTTCGT
Organism: Fibrobacteria bacterium; assembly: GCA_044338885.1. Taxonomy (GTDB): domain Bacteria; phylum Fibrobacterota; class Fibrobacteria; order UBA11236; family UBA11236; genus UBA11236. Next base: position 2,695 of record JBIIWL010000240.1, on the reverse strand, counting down.
GGTTGACTCACTCAGAGGTGCGGCATCAAACACATTAAAGATCGAACTGCCGCGCGATTTATGATCGCGCTGACGCATGTGCCACTCCGCCGCACCTTCGAGCCCGCCGGGGAGTGGGAAGTCAGCGGCGAGCGAAATCGCACGCGAGTTGGGGGGCAAAGAACTGCCTAGCAATGCCCCGAAGTGTTGCATGGCGGTATTGTAGCGGTGATGACCATACGTCCAGGGGTCGACCGAGGCGTATTCCGCGTGAAGCGTGGAGGGCAGGCCCAGTGGATCGTGCCACGTACCGCCGAGCACGATCGCGAATTTGTTCCCGCGGAAGTTGAGCGGCGGGCCGCTGTAATCATCGACGAACAATTCACCGTAGAGCCGACCATGGCCGGTCAACGTCCATTCCACATCGGCAGCCACCGACGAGTTGTCGAGGTCGCCGCCCGCATGTTCCGCAAACTTGAGCGGCACACCGGGGAGCATGGTGATCAGGTCGGGAGTGCGCCCGCCTACGGTTAACATTTCAGTCACGCCGAACTTCACCGGCCCCAGTCGCAACTGCGCGCGATGCGCCATCAGCCACGCGGCGGAGTCGGTCCCCAGCCCTGTGCGCTCTGCGACCACTTTCACGTATTCCCAACGGGCGCCGCGCAATCGCACGCGCACCTGCGGCAGGGGCGCACCCTCACCGGGGTAACGATACCCGCGACGCGCGGATTGAAACCAGGCCCCATTCCCATTGAAGCCAGACAGCGTATCGGGGCCGAGCGAATCGGTGGACCAAAAGTGAGGCCTGGTGCCAAGCGTGGTGTGTTGCCAACGGCCCGGACCCCATTGGTTCCAATCTTGACCCGCTTCAATGCCCAGCCGGCCGTCATCATAACCCAGAATGGTGCGGAAACCATCGAAGGTTGAAACCTCTTGCGGAATACCCGGAACAGGTTTTCCATCACGCGAGGTGCCGTAGGGGAGGCCTCTTTGCGGGTCATAGTTTTCGATGAAGCGCCCGGTGGTCCCTTGTTCGCGTCCCAAAAACGCTTCCGCCGAAAAATGGATCCGTTCGCCGTACGTACCGTCGACACCGGGAATCAGCGTGCCGAAATAGTGCACGTTGGCTGTGGGGAGTGAATCCTGGGCGCCGAGGGTATTGTAAGAGGTAAAGCGGCCCCGCAGCGTGGCCATAGAGTCTGCGTAATAGAGTTTCGTGTTGCGACGGCGTAAACTTGGATCGAATTCTTCGAGGTAGCGCTCCACCCGCGCGCGGTCCCAGTGCGATAAGGGCCCGCGTTGCCCGGAGGCTGCTTCGGAAAGGGCTTTCGCCACCTCGGCTTGATCGCGGGGGAGGGTGGACCAAAAGCCCGGGGCGATCAGACCTTTTTCGTCCAGGCGGCGGAGGAAACCCGCCACAGGGTGAGAGGCATCAACCGGACTAGCCGCAACCATCGGAGCCGAAACGGCGCCGAGAAGCGCAGCCAAGGCACAAATGCGGAGAATTCCGCCCAAGTGGGGCATCGTGTTTTCTTTAGGGAGCAGTCGCATGGCGGCGAATCTATCTTTATCCCATGATTCTTCCCATTACATCGCTCGGCAAAGACCCTTCCACCCTGCAGCTCCACGGTGATACCACCGAAATGCCCGAACTTGCAGAGACGGGGGTGGCGAGCGCGATCGAGGTCCATTTGGACCTGACACCGCTCGCGGGTGATTCGCACCTGGTGCAGGGTGAGGCCTCCGGGGTTTTGGCCGCGGAATGCGGACGCTGCCTCGAGCCCATAGATTTGCCTTTTTCCGTTAAATTCAACCTCTTACTGGACCGGAAAGATGCGACCGGCATCACCTGGACCGAAGACGACCACCAAGGGGTTGAGGATTACCAGGCCCATGTGGGGCCTGATGTTACGGAAATTCCCTTAGGCGCCATCATTGTGGAACAGGTGCTTTTGAACTATAATTTGCACCCTCTTCCGGATCTGGATGCGGCTGGACGCTGCGTACAATGCGGTCGACCCGCCCCTTCGGTTCCAAAACCGGAAAAAGCGGAGGGAGTGGACCCCCGATGGGCGAAGCTTCAAGGAATTCAGGTTTCTAAAGGTGAAACTCCTGCCGGTGGTAAAACCCCCGATCAGGCGTAGTTTCTTACAAGCTGGTTTTTAATCAGATTTTGAAGATCGGTAGGGTTAACGCACCGCGTGGCCTGAAGATCAAGGGAGTTCAAAATGGCAGTACCTAAAAGAAAAACATCGACGGCCCGTCGCGATAAGCGTCGCACCCACTGGAAGCTTGAGGCCGCTGCGGTCACCAAGTGCTCCCACTGTGGTCAGAATAAAGTCGCGCACCGCGTTTGCGGTAACTGCGGCTTTTACGGAAACCTCGAAGTCCGCCAGCCGGCGGAATAAGCCCTCGCTTCCGACTATAATCGATGATTAAGGTTGCGTTGGACGCCATGGGAGGGGATAACGCCCCTCATGCCGTGGTTGAAGGTGCCGTACTCGCTGCTCGTGAAGCTGCGGGTCGGTACGGCATTGTACTGACCGGTCCCGAAGACGTGATTAAGCCCTTGCTGGCGCAGCACGGCGGGTCTGATCTCAACATTGAAGTTTTCCATGCGCCCGATCTCGTCGCCATGGATGATTCTCCCGCTGCCGTCCTGAAGACCAAGCCCAACTCCGGCTTGGTGGCCTGCGTCGCCTTACAAAAGCAA
>JBIIWL010000140.1:0-5424 GCA_044338885.1 Fibrobacteria bacterium | reverse complement strand
CGCGTACCGTGGTGCGCTACAACGGTGAATGGTTCGGCAAAATGCCCTTCCTCGACGTGATCAAACTCATGGGCCAGATCACGGTTGCACAAATGCTCGAGCGCGAAGATTTCAAAAACCGCTACGAGGGCGGACAACCAATCTCGCTGCACGAGTTCCTCTACCCGCTCATGCAAGGGCACGACTCGGTTGAAATTGAGGCCGACGTCGAGCTCGGCGGCACGGACCAAAAGTTCAACGTGTTGCGCGGTCGCGAATTACAGCGCGCCTTGGGGCAAGAGCCGCAGGTCGGCATGTTCCTCCCCATCTTACTCGGGACCGACGGGCGCGAGAAGATGAGCAAAAGCCTGGGCAATTACATCGGCATCGATGGCTCAGCCCAGGAGATGTATCACAAATTGTTCGCGCTCCCGGATTCATTGGTGGCGAGCTACTTCGAACTCTTAACCGACGTGCCGCGCGAAGACGTACACAGCAAATTGCAAGCAGCGGGCCTCATCGAAGGCCTCGTGCCCGAGGGCGGTTTTACCTTGCACCCGAACACACTCAAAGAAGAATTGGCAACCAACATCGTGGCACAATATCATGGTCAAGAGGCGGCGGATGCCGCCGCGCAAACGGAAAAAAAGATTCATGCCGGCGACATTCTGCCCGATGACATGCCCATTGTGGCGGTCGCCTCGGGTGAGCACTATCTCGCCGGGTTGATTGTGCAAGTGGGTTTGGCCAAGAGCAACGGCGAAGCGCGCCGCTTGATCGAAAACAGCGGCGTCTCTTGGGATGGCGCGAAAGTGCGCGATGTGAAGGCCAATGTCGCGGTGACGGGCGAGCACGTGCTGCGCACGGGCAAGCGCGCTTTTGTGCGGATCGCCGTCGCGGCCTAAGATTCGGGTTGCCCCTCGTGTAGGGGATTGATTGTACCGCCATGGGCCTCAACGTCACCGAGGTTCCCACGGCCCCAAAACCAGCAAATGCCCCATTTGCGGCGTTTGCCGCATTTGCCGCACAGGGGCAAAATTAAGGGCGGCCTACCGCCCAATCACGGCGCGAACACCCCGGTTAGAAAATCAACCTGCCCCCGCCCCCCAAGAGCGTCAGTTTTGGGACTTGAGGTGGGTTTCGGGGGCACCTACCCCCCTAAATCCCTTCTTTTTTCGGTTAAACTGGGGTCGGGATCGGATTTGAGAGAAACCTGATCTCCGGCTCATTTTGGGCGGTTCATGGGGCAGTTTTTTGCCCAATTAATTCAGAAACCCACGGTAAATAAAACCGTTCTGCCATATATTATGGCATTGCTGCCCGGTACTTTTTTCACATAAAGTGATGAAAAGCACCGGACGGAATCGTGATCGATTGAAAGCAATGACGAGGCGTATTGCATCATCATTGCTGATTGCGCGATGTTGTGGAGCAGGTAAAGTCACCAGAGGAGAGGACTCAGCATGAACAGACTTATTCCGAAAATCACCATGGCCATTGTGGCCTTCGCAGGCGTGGCGATGGCCCAGCCTATCGAAAAGACGGCGCCCTGCGACACGTTAAGACGCACCAACTTCTATAACGGAATTGACCTGCGTGCCTTTGGCGATTTGTCCGGCACCAACAAAAACATTTCGACCAACCCCGGTTGGCCGATTCAGCCTCCCGTCGCTCTGCGTAATGCGGGCCTCATTCAAGAGCCGCTGACGCCGCAACAGTCCATCAACTGTGCCCTCGTGCCTCCTGGCCTCAAAGCCCAGATCATCGCCTCTGAATTGACTCCGGGCCCTGTCGGCGCGAAGGGTATGGCTTACCCGCTGTACTTCAACTTCGACGAACGTGGTCGCGCTTGGGTGATCGACGCGGTCGATTATCCCTACACGCATGACTCCACAGGCATGCCTTTCGGTTCGGGTATCTCAACCTCAGCCGGCTTGCCCACGGATCGCCTGACGGGCAAGACCCGCATTTTGATCTATGAAGACACCAACGGCGACGGAGCCTTGGATAACTTCAAGATCTTCCACCAAGGTTTCGCCTTGGCGACCAGCTTGGAGTTCGTCAAGGACGGTATCGTCGTCACGGTGCCGCCGAACATCTACTACGTCGCACGGAGCACCACCAATCCCGACACCGCAGGCGCCGCGCCTGTCATCGTTGTTTCAGGCATGGGTTCCTCAAGCACGAACTATGATACCCACGGCCAGCCCAACAGCTTGGTTCGCGGCATCGACAACTGGATCTACGGCCACACCGGGTACAACGGTTGCGGCGGCACCGGCGTGGCCATCGCCAACGCTCCCAACGGCAGCAGCCGTGCCGGCACCTGCGGTAACGGCAATAGCTACCGCTTCAAGCATGCCACCATCGGTTCAGACACCTCGCGCTTCGAAGTCCGCAGCAGCGGCTCGGCGAATGCTCACGGTCTCGGCATGATGGAAGACGGCCAGCTGTTCAAGTCGGCCGCCACCGGTTCGACGCATAACCAACACGACGTGCGCCCGGGTGTGGCCGCGCTTGACATCCGCCTCTCCTCCGGAACGGCCCGTCGCGACCGCACACGCCTGTACTCCTTGACCAACGACCGCTACATGTGGGAAGGCAACAACGACACCATCACGCCGAACCCCGGTTCCGGCAACATGACGTACTACTCCAGCGGCATTTCAGCCGTGAGCGGCAGCGACTTCTATACCGCACGCCTGCTTCCGCAGAAGTACTGGAACCGTTTCCAATTCGCTTGCGAAGGCATGAGCGGCCTCTGCAACCAGGACAGCTTGACGGTGAACAACAGCACGTGGTCCTCGAATCGCCTGTACCCCGGTAACCGTTGGCCGAACATTTACGCCTCGACCGACGCGTGGTCCGCACCCATGAAGGCACGTACCGGTCCCGATGGCTCGATTTGGGTCATGGACTTCTACAACTACGTCTTCCTCCACAACCCGGCGTCGCCCTCCACCAACGCGGCCTACCGCCATCCGTTGCGCTACAAGACGCGCGCCCGTATGTACCGCATCGTTCCTGCGGACGGTGTGACCGAGCCTCTCCTCAACCTCACGAACGCCAATACGGCCCAGCTTGTGGCCACCTTGTCGCACACGAACCAAGTGTGGCGTATGCACGCCCAGCGTTTGCTCGTCGAAAAGGGATATACCGCCGAGCTCGGCACCTTGCTCGAAGCCATCCTGACCACGCGTCGTCAGGTTGACGCTGTGGATATCGATGCTCCGGTGCTGCACGCCATCTGGACCTTGAATGGTCTGAAGCAGTTCGAAACAAACCCCACCCGCTGGGATCCGATCCTCAAGCAGTTGCTGTTGCACCCGGCTTGGACCGTTCGTCGCAATGTGTTGCTGGCGATGCCCGCATCCAACGCTTCGTTCGAGGCCATCCGCGATCAATGCGCCGCCAACGACGATCACCCGCACGTCCGCCTTCAGGCTCTCGAGAACCTCGCGCGCATGCCGGTTTCAGGCGCTCTTCCCACCGTCTCCGGTGCCGCAGTGCGTCTTGATACCTACGCCACTGGCGCCTTCAACAGCGCCAGAACTGGTACGGTTCGCATCGACTCGGTCACCGCTGCCCTCGAGCGCCCGTCGACATGCCCCGCCTACCTGACGCCGGTTAACGTGTACAAAGCGGCCGATCGCGCCCCTCTGCGCTTCAGCTCCGATGTGCGCTTCTCGGTGCGCGCCGGCGGTTTTGACCTCGTAGAGAACGCCCAATTGGCCTCAGGCGAACTGGTCGTGCACGACCTGCGCGGTGTTGCCGTGTTCCGTTCGACGTGGAACAGCTCGACCCAAACTTGGTCGCAGGCTCAGGCCCGTAACCTCGCTCACCCGGTCTACCTGTACAGCTTCCGCGCCACCAACGGCACCAGCTTCTCAGGTCGCATCCCGTTGTCGACGTTCTAATTTCCATCAAGTCGAAAGACTTGTAACGGAAGGCCCCTTTGTTCGCAAAGGGGCCTTTTTTATGCCTGTTTTTATTGGTCGAAATGCTGGTCTGGGTCCCCTGATTTTTCTAAAATACCCGGCGGGAACTCACAGACTTTTCATGAGGAGAGAGACATGACCAACACATTCAAATCCAGATTCTGGGTCAAACCATTCGCCCTTTCAGCACTTGCCGCACTCTCACTGTTCGTGGTGGTCGGCTGCGACAAGGCCACCGATCCCGAACCCACCGACTTGCGCACACAACTGATCGCCGAAGGTCAAACGCTTTACGGCAGCTCTTGTAATGCATGCCACGGTGCACACGGTGAAGGCGAATCGGGCCCGCCCCTGAAGCACTCCGACTACCTCATCGCCCAGCGCATGCGTCCCGTGCGCATTCTGCTCATGGGTCTTCCGAACCCGATCGATACCAATCTGATCGTTGTGAACGGCATCACGCATGAGAACCAGATGTTCGCCATCGCCACCGCGAGCGGATGGTCGAATCGCCAAATCGCCGCCGTGCTGACTTACGTGCGCGCGGTCATGAACGATTCGACGTCAACCAATTGCATCGTGGGTGAAAACGGTGATGGTCAGCCGGTTTCTGATTGCGATATCATCGCCAGCCCAGCGGACGCGACGACTATGATCACCCCCGATGAAGTGGGCGCGCTGCGCGATAGCCTGCGCACCGCCGGCCTGATCGACTAAAGAGCCCGGCATTCGCCTGGCCTCGTGAAAGGTCTTCCCTTCGGAAGGCCTTTTTCTTTGTCCTCATGCGGCGAAACCGCTGAGGAACGAGAACCCTTACCGCCGATTTAACTTTCCACCATCTTTCCGTCCTCTTTACATCTATCAGGGGTTTCCCATGCTGCTCGAAAAAATCAATGCTGACCTGATCGCCACCATGAAAGACCGCGAACCCTCCCGCAAAGAGGTCAACGGCAATAAGGTCACCTCACTGCGCACGCTGTTGGCCGAGGTGAAAACCTTTCAGGTCAATAACCGCCGCGACCCATCCGACGAAGAGGTCTCTGGCATTCTGCAAAAGGGTATCAAGCAGTTCCGCGAAACACTCGACAAAGCCAACGGCGGCAATCCGTCTGGCCTTGTGCGTCAAGACATCGTCGATCAAGAGAAAATCAAGATCGCGCTCTATGAAGAGTATTTGCCTCAGCAGATGTCTCGCGAGGAGATCGAAGCCATTGTGAAAGCCGCGGTCGCGCAAACCGGGGCCAGCACCGCGAAGGATATGGGGGCTGTGATGAACGTGGTGCGTGGTCAGACCCAAGGGCGTGCTGACGGTAAGCTGGTTTCCGAAGTGGTGCGGGCCGCCTTGGCGGGCTAATCCCCCATTTGCCATGACACTCATTTGCCGCTGCTTCGACGTTGAAAAAGACCGCATCATCGCGGCCATCGACGGCGGCTGCAAAACCGTCGAGGATGTGAAAGACAAACTCGGCGTGACCGGCCACTGCGCCGCCTGCAAACCGGATATCGA
>JBIIWL010000011.1:0-17343 GCA_044338885.1 Fibrobacteria bacterium | reverse complement strand
AGAGGTGATCGTGCCGCTGGCGACGTTGACACCGAAGGCACAACAGGACGGTGGACGGTAGGCGGTGGAAGGTAGCGAGCGACAAAGCAAGTCATTGAATCACCTCATGGTATTTAATCGACTGTCATTCAGAGTCAAATTGGGACAAGGTGCCGCATATTGTTGTGTCAGCCACCATCCACCGTCCACCGTCCACCGTCACAAATGATTTGCCACATTTCCCACTCCGAATCCGATACGCTCGCGATCGCCGCGACGTTTGCGGCTGGCTTGCGTCCGGGTGACGTGGTCGCGTTGCACGGGCCTCTGGGCGCGGGCAAGACCTTGTTCTCACGCGGTGTGGCGCGGGCGCTGGGTTACGAAGGGCCCGTGAGCTCGCCCAGCTACGCGCTGGTGCATGAATATGAGGGCGAGGTGCCGATCTATCACATGGATCTGTATCGCCTCGCGCCGGGGTCCGATTGGGAAGAGATCGGGCTTGCTCATTACCTCGATGGCCGAGGAATCTGTTTGGTCGAATGGCCCGAACGCTTGCCGCCCGATTATGACGGGCGCAGTTCATTCACGCATGATGTCACCTTTTCGATCGGTACGGAGATCGCGAACACGGCGAGCACCGACGAGGCAGGGGATTTTTTGGGGGCGGTGGATGAGACCGCCCGGTGTGTGGTGATTCAGGCCTTACGCTAGGCGACGGGTTCCGTCAGCCGCCCGATGGACCCCCGGGGTGTTTAGGGGGTTGCGTTGGTGTAGGTCGCTTTGACCGAGTCTAACCAAAACTGATCTTGAGCGCCCAATAAGCCGCGAAACACCAAGGTGTCGAAATCTTGGCGTGCGCCCGCCGTATCGCCCGCGGCGACCTTCGTGCGCAACCGTGCGATCGCTTCGCGCTCGCTCTCCTCAAACGTTTCGATCGAATCGAGGCGGTCGTAAATAATGCTGTCGTTGGTCGCGGTGAGGTAAGACGCGTCTTTTAGCTCTTCGTAGGCCTGCGCGGCGGACAAGAATTCACCCGCGTGAAAGAGAGAGTCCGCGGCGGCAAAACGCTTCTGAGTCGCGCGTTTTTGCATTTGGTAGTAGAAGGTGAACCCGCCCACTAAGACGATCAATCCGATGCCGATGAACCAGTCCCAAAAGGCCGACTTTTTTTCATCTTCTTTTTCTAAAAAACTCATAGTGTACCCCCAACGCGGCGTGTTCGAGGGTCAAGTTTAGCTTCTTTGCCCCACGTTCGCCTTCAATCGCCATGCGACGACCCCTCGTTGAGTCAATTTGGCGCAACAATCACAGTGCGGTGACCGTTCGATCGCCCTTTAAATGCAATACGGGCAGACTTTAAACGGACTGGATTTTACGGTAGGTCCAGGCACGCCACCCCGTCAGATGGCGCAAGCGCCAGCCTTGCCACGCGCGACGGGCCAAACGAAACAGGGGGAAGGTCAAGAGTGCCAAGGCCAAGAACCACAACAAGCTGAGCAGCGAAAACCCACCCATGAGGCGGGCCCCAAAGGCCGGCTGTCGATCTTGAAAGCGGAAGTTCATGCTGGCGCTCCCTTTCGGGAACAACGGGGCAACCGCATACCAACGACCGGCCATTCGACCTAAGAACGCCGGGTCGGGATGACCGAGTGAAAATTCCATACGCGCATGGAGCAGGCGGGCGGCCCGTACCAAGAGCGCGACGACATAGCCCAAGACGAGTGACCACACTGGGCCATCGGTGACAAAGCGGAACAGCGCTTTGCGAAAACGGTTGGGGTCTTTGGGGGCTTTTTGAGACGCGCCTTGGGGTGCGGCCTCACTGTGCACACCATGCGGTTCAGATTCCGGTCGCATAATGCCCGGTTCACCCTTCGCGGAGAAGGCCGGGATGCTCTCGGCCTTCTCCGCGACACCCGGTTGATCCACTCCACCCCCCACCCTTGAACTCTGAGTAGGCGTGGGAGTACTGACTGATTGGGCGTGCGAGTCGTGGGGATCAGTTGAGGGGTTTTTGTGTCCGCCCCATTTCCACATGAACCCGGGAAACCCGAGTTCGACCTGCACCGAGGTTTCGTGAGGGAGGGCCACCCCGCCCGTCCAAACCCCGAACCACGCGAGGTCGAATCGTAGAGAGAACAGCGAGAGCAACAACAGGAGAAGCCCTGCGAAAGCCAGGGCGACCACCAACGTTCCGATTAAAATGGAGACTCCGAGCGACATAGAGAACGAGTTGTGTGATCCGCTCGAGTGTGAGGTCTGTCGGCCGTGGCGTTACAGGCCAGACGGCGGGCGCGTGGCGTCGGCGGCTTTACCCGAGCCCGACTTCACGTCGTCGGTCACGGCTTTGGCCTTCGCATCGGCATCCTGCTTGGCGCGTTTTTCAAGACGCTCGATGAGGTTGTCGAAGGTGTTCTTCTGCAGAATTTTACGGAACTGGTCGCCGTAATTTCCGGCAGTGCTCAAATCGTCGATGACCAGATCCCACGCGCGCCATTCGCCATCTTTCAAAAACAGCTTGTACTCCACAAGCGATTCCGATCCCTTCGAGAACACGCTGGCTTTAACCGTGGCGCGCTCGCCATTGATGGATGCGGGGGCGTAGCGTGTGGAGTCGCTTGAGTAGGCCTCCAGGCGCTTGACAGAGGAGTTTTCCACCATCGACTTGAACGCCTTGACGAAGCGGGACTTTTGTGTGGCCGTCATTTTGTTCCAGCTCGCGGTGCCCAGTGCGCGGCGACCCAGTTCTTCAAAATCAAAGATGCCGTTGATCAGGGCCTTGACGCGCGTGGTCTGCTGGCCGACGTTTTTATCACGGAGCAGTTTTTGCAGTTCGGCATCTTGCGTACGGATTTTTGCGACGGGGTCGGCCGGAGCGGCGAAGGCTGCCGAAGGGGCCGAAAGCGTCACGAGCCCGAGCAGTGCCACCAGCATCCCCAAAGAGGCGAGGGGTGTGCGGCGCGACAAAACATGCGATGAAAGAGTTTTCATGGTTCCGATTCCTTTGTGGGCGCAGGGGCTGTCCCTTGTCCCGTTGTCCCTAACGTACCAAGGTAGTCCGACAGCGTCCAACCAGTTGCTTTGAGCACGGCGGCCACGGCGAGGTTATAGTCGAGGACGCTTTTGTAATAATCGCGTTTGGTCAAGATCGTTTGGCGGAATGGGGCGATCAACCCAGAGGCTTCATCGGGGTCGAGGTCGTAGCGCATGGCAGCGCCTTTGAGCCAAGCCTCCGAAGCGCGGAGGGCTTTTTGTGCATCATCCACGTCTTTGCGGGCTTTGATCGCTCGCAAATACGCGTCTTCGACTTTCAATAAAATACCGCGTGCCGCATACACTTCGGTGCGCTCCAGTTGGCGCAGGTTGAGGCGTTCGCGCCGATACCCTTGGTAGCGACTCCAAAAGTTCAATTGCAACCGCATGCCCAAACCGGCGACGCCGGTGAGTTCGTTCAGCGGGTCGCGGGCGAACGGGTCGCTTCCGCCCGACTGGCGATCCGAAGACCAGGCCTTGCTGTATTCGAATGTGCCGAACAAGAAAATATCAGGCCCGAGTTCGCCTTGTGCGACCTTGAGGAGTTCTTGTCGGGCGGCCAAACCATTGCGCAGTCGCGTTAGGTCAGGGTGGTCGCGTAAGGCTGCGAGCTTGAGGGCATTCAGTTCGGGCAGGGTTTCATGCCGCACCGAGAGAACGGTGTCGCTGATTTCTCTGGCCGCGGTATCACTGGGGGTGCGCTCCAGGAGAAAGCGGAGGGCCAGTGCAGAACGATCCACGCCGAGCCTTGCTTCGCTTAAACCTTGGTCAAGTGCGAAGCGACCAGCTTTGAGCTGCAGCACATCGGTTTGCGACACCGACTCGTCCCCCTCATCAAGACGGTCGGACAGTTTTTGCTGGGCGCGGTCGAGCTCTTCACGGGCCGCGTCCATCTCGCGATGCATGGTGATCGCATACAAACGCTGAAAGCAGATCGTTTGCGCTTCTTCGGAAACCTCAATGCGCTCCTTTTGAAAGGCCGCTTGCGAAACATCGGTGTTTAACGTCGCGGCGCGCCGCGCGGCTCGATAGCGGCCAATGTTCAAGGGCTGAATGACGCGGGCCTGAATACCAAAAAACGGGCCCCACTCGCTCATATCGAGTTCGCGCGAATAATCGATGACGGCGTCATTGCCACTCACGGTCGGTGTGACGCGTTGCGTTTCACGAATACCCGGGGCCGGGCCGATGCCCGTTTCAATCTCAAACTTGGGAAGTATGACGCCCATGTCGAGGTCGCGGATTTTTTCGCGCGCTTTATCCACCTCCATCGCCTTTTCCAAAAGGATGGGGTGGTCCATCAACGCGATGCGTTCGATCTCGGCGCAGGTCAAAACTGGGTTTTGGGCAAACGCGGCACCACCCAAGGTTGCCCACAGGGTCAACCCGTACAGTACAGGGGAGGCGCGACGGCCGAAAGGGGTGCGGTTCAAGGGAGTAGGAGGCAGAATTTGTCCGTAAACAAGGTAAAACTAATAAGGGGGGTGGGGGAGATGTCTCTCGGGTGGAAGGCACCAATGTCAGTCCCTACCGTGACGGGTAAAATAATGGGGTGTTTCACCTATGCAACACAATTATCGGGCCTTTTGCCACGGTGATTTTCAATCATTTCAACAAACACGCGACCTTTTACCCTATTATTTTCAAATGACCGCGTCTAACCTCGTAGTGCGTCGTTTTGTGCGGTCAGGGATCAGCCGCGCATGACACCAATCACACTCCCTCAGCAATTGACCCCGTCCGATGTGACGGTTTTGTCTGTACAGGCGCGCAAACTTTTGCACGGGTCTGAGGATGTTCATTTCGATTGTGCGGCCTTGGTTCGGTTGGATTCACTCGGCCTAGCTTTTTTAACCGCGCTTCACCGCGAGGCGGAGGGCGCCGGTCGCAAGCTCGTGCTTCATGGTTTGCGCCCCGAGACGGCCGCCGTGCTCGAGCGCGCCCCGGCCGATGCGCCTGAGTCCACGACGCCGCCCGCTAAAGGCTTTTTCGAACAAGTCGGTGCCGGTGGCTATGCGCTCCTCTCCGAATGGAAAACGGTTGGGTTGTTGCTGTCCGAATCGATCTACCACTCAACGTGGGGTTGGCGTAAGCCCAAGACGGTGTTGCGCGGCGAAACCACCATTCAAATGATCCAACTGGGCAGCACCGCGTTACCGATCGTACTGTTGCTCTCGAGTTTGATCGGATTTACTCTGGCCTTGCAGTCGGGTCTCCAGTTGGAAAAATATGGTGCGGCCATATTTCTGGCCGACGGGATTGGGATCAGTATGATCACCGAGATCGGCCCGTTGATGACGGCCGTGATTCTGGCAGGCCGGTCGGGCAGCGCCATCACGGCGGAACTGGCCACGATGACGGTGCAAGAAGAAGTGGCCGCATTGCGGTCGATGGCTGCAAACCCATTGCAATATCTCGTGTTGCCGCGCTTTTGGGCACTGACCATCACGCAACCGCTGCTGACAGTGGCCTCCGCACTTTCAGGGATTGTGGCGGGCCTGCTGGTCGCGCTATTGTTTTTCAATATTGCCCCCCAAGCATTTTTAAATCAATTGCAGGGGGGCGTTGAAATCCGTTACGTGTGGCAAATGCTGATTAAATCCATCACGTTTTCGTGGCTGATCGTTTTCATTGCCACGGTTAAAGGGCTCGGGGTGCGCGGCGGTGCTGACGCCGTGGGTCGCGCCACAACCGCGTGTGTGGTGACCTGCATTTTCGCCATCGTTTTGACAGACGCTTTATTCTCGTTCTTCTTTTACCTGTAATCGCCATGACCACAACCATTGAAACGGCCAAAACCACGGCGAGCATGCTGCCCGTTCAAGAGGCGCAGGGGGACACCGTTCCGCCTCTGCGCATCCGGGGTTTGCAAGCGGGCTATGGCACGAAGGTGATCCTTGATGGTGTGGATCTCACCGTGCCGGTCGGCGAGATTCGCGTGGTTTTAGGCGGTTCGGGTTGTGGTAAGTCTACCCTGCTGCGCGCGGCCACAGGCCTTGAGCGCCCGTGGAAGGGCACTGTGGAACTGTTCGGTGACCCCCTTGATTGGACTCAAGGCCGCCCGTCGGATGAAGCCTTTCGTCGCATCGGCGTCTTGTTTCAGGCGGGCGCGTTACTCTCGGCACTCACGGTTGAAGAGAACGTGACCTTACCCTTGCGCCTTCGTAATCCCGATTTGCCGCCCGCCGCGCTGCGTGAGCTTGCGCGCATCAAGCTGCGCCAGGTGCAGCTTGATGGGGCCGGAAGCAAATATCCGGGCGAATTATCGGGCGGCATGCGTAAGCGCGCCGGCCTGGCCCGCGCGCTGGCCGTCGACCCCCCGTTACTCTTTTGTGACGAACCATCCGCCGGCCTCGATCCGGTTTCTTCGCGTAGTTTGGATGACCTTTTAGTCGAACTTCGCGATTCACTGGGGATTACCATGGTTGTTGTGACTCATGAACTGGATTCGATCCGCGCGATCGCGGACAAGATCACCTTTCTGTCTGGCGGAAAGGTTATTTTCGAAGGCACGCTTGATGAGGCGGCCGAGGGGCCTGAAGAGGTCCGAGACTTTCTGAATCGACGTTCACCCGAAGCTTCGGCGACGGGTGCTCAGGTTATGGCGTTTCACCGGGAGAATTGAATGGAAGCCACTCGAGCCGAAAAAGCCCGACTGGGCATTTTCTTGGTCGTCATCGCCGCGGCTGCCGTTGCGCTGATTCTTTTTTTGATCGGCGGGCGCCTGTTTATGCGCACCGACGAATATTTCACACGGCTGGATGAATCCATTACGGGTCTTGGGCCGGGCTCGACGGTGCGTCAAAACGGTGTCGATGTGGGGCAGGTCGCCGAAATCACGTCCGATAGTTTGGATATTCGCCGCACGATCGTGCACTTCAGCGTGCGGCGTGGGACCCATATCAAAACCGATATGGAAGTCACGCTCGGGAGTTACGGTATCACAGGCCTCAAGTATTTGGAAATCACCGGTGGCAGTTACGGTGCGGCCAACGTGCCCGCCGGCGGCGAAGTCAAATCCAGCCTTTCGATGTTGGGGCGGCTTACGGCGCGTGCCGATTCGATCGCTTATAAAGTCGACCGCCTCCTCGGGAACGTCATCGCGATTACCGAAATGGACAATCGCCAAAACCTCAACCGCATGATGGCCGCCTCGGCGGCGCTCGCCGAGTCACTCGATTCAATGGCCCAAGACATTCGTGGCGTACACCCGGGCCGCCGCATATCGTCGCTTCTGGATCAAGCCGATATGACGATGCGGAGTGCGCGCACCAAGGTTGATAAGACCGATGTTGAAGGCATGGTGCGCGAATACCGCCAAGCCGCGGTGGACATCCAAAAAGTGGCAGGCAACCTTGATGTGACCGTACGGCGCACTCAAGAAGATCTGGCCATCTCCATGACGAATCTGCGCGAGAGCTTGAAGAACATGCAGTCCTTCACCCGTCAGATCCGCGAAAATCCGTCGGTGCTCTTGCGCCGCGAAGATAAACAGGAGCGCAGTCGATGAAAGCATCCTGGACCCAAGCCAAATGTGTGGGCATGCACCGCTCTGCCCGTTCGTCCGTTCTGATCCTCCTGGCGGTGATTGGCCTGATGTCACTCACGGGCTGCTTCTTCGGTAAAACGCCTGAAACGCGCTACTATACCCTCGATTACGTGCCCGCACCGCCTCCCGAGCGATTGGCGCGGGGGCCCTATCCGTTCACCGTCCGTTTACGCGAAGCGACCATCGCCGAGGCTTACCGCCGCAGCCAAATCGTTTACCGCCAAAGCGCGTACCAGATGCAGTTCTATTCCTACAACCTGTGGGCCGTCGATCCCGAACGCATGATTGATGACCTGCTGTTCAAACATTTACGCGCGGCGCGCCTTTTTGAAAACGTGACGCGCGTTGCCGAAACGAATCCGCCGGACTTTCAAATTAGTGCGGATGTGCGGGCCATTGAAGAATACGATAGCCCCGACCGTTGGTATGCCCACCTTGCGGTGGAGTACCAACTGATCGAAGAGAAAACCGGGACCGTGCTGTGGAAACAGCTCTATGATTTACGTGCCCCCGTGCCGCAGCAAGAGCCGGTTTTTGTTGTACGCGAGCTGGCGGCATTGACCTCGGTCATTCACGACCGGCTCGTTGCGGAGCTAGAGCCGGTGCTGCAAGAAGCAATGAAGCGTCGCGACAGCCAACCCGAAGCTTCGCCCTCCCGGTAACGATGAACGACTTAGCCCGCCTCTTCGCTTTTGTCGGCTTGGCCCTCGCTTGTGCGGGCGGCGCGGTGCATGCGGCCGTGCTCGATGGATTGCCTGGCGAAGAGGTGATCACGCGGCCGAGCGTTCAAGGCGCGGTAGCCGTTCAGCCGGCGCGCCGCCCTGTGGATTCGGTGACGGGTGCAAATTGGATGGCACCTCCCGTGCATGAGCAATTAGCGCGCGATCCGGTGCTGATTGCATTGGGTAAAGGGGCGATCTTTGTGCCCACCTATAGCGAGCCCCGTCGCGAACCTGACCTTGCCATTTTGGATAAGGACGGCGAGCTTGTCGCCACCGGGCAAACCGGCCGCCGCATTTTGCTTGATGCCGGTGATTATGAAGTGCGCTTTGGCTCGGGTGTGAGCGCGCGCCGCTTGCGTGCGAAGGTGCGGGTTGACGAAGGGCGCACCACCACCGTCGCGCCCGTATGGGGCGGCTTGTTGGTGGAAACCTTGACCGATTTGGGCGAGTACATCGACGGGCAGTATGACCTCGTCCGTATGGAAGACTGGATTAATTATGGCCGTGGCCAAGGGTATACCGAGGAGCGTCTGCAAGACATCGATGTGTGGATCTTGGAGCCCGGCCTTTATCGTATTTCCAAAGTCGGTGAAGGGTATAACTCACTCCTCAACTATATCACGGTTCAAATCAACCCCGGCGAATTCCACTCCGTTGAAGTGGTGTTTGATGAGAAGACCGGTAATCTGATCGCCGGCGGCATCAAATCATTGAATACGCGCGCACGCGTTGGGCAATATTGGACCTACGGCTTACGCGCCGGCGGTAACTCCAGCTTTATTCGTAACGTAAGCTCCGGGAATGTTGTCGCTCAGAGCGTGGATTTTTCCACCGATATGCGCTTGCGGGCACGCTATGATCGTGCGGCGTTCTTCGGGATCACAGAATTATTCTTGCAAAACAGTTTTTTAAAACAAGATAATGCCCCCCTGCAGACGACCCAGGATTACATCCAGCTCCGCTCAACCTGGGTCCGCCGCCTGAACAATTGGGTCGGTCCCTATGTGCGCGGTCAGGTGTCCACACACTTGTTTCCACAGGAAGCCAACATCGATACGGCTTACATCCAAAGCCCTACCGGAATTGATACGCTCGCGACCAATGGATCGTTCGAGTGGCAGCCATCGTTTTACCCCCTCGACTTAGCCCAAGGCGTGGGCGTCAATGTGGAATGGCTCTCGCGTTACGATATCGAACTGTCGACCCAACTCGGTCTCGCCGCACGCCAAGAAATTTCGCGAGGTGATTATTTAGATCTCGGCTCGAATACTTATGAGCTCGCGCCTTCGGTTTATACTGTCGGCGCGGAAGGTGTTCTCAATGGCAAGCTGCGACTATCATCCCAGTTCACTCTCGATTTGCGTGCCGAAGTGTTTTCCGAGGATGCCAAGATCACGAATTTTCGGTTAGAGAATCTTGAAGCCGACTTCCGCTTCTTTCTGACACGCAATATCGAATTGGGCTATTTGTTCCAGATGAGCGAGACCACGGCGGGCGAGGCGAATCGCTTTCCGCGCAACCATAGCGTGTCGTTGCGTCTCAGCTTCAATTACTGAGCTGAATCCCGGTTGACTCCACCACCCACCGCGCGATGGGTTGGGGACAATACAGCGCTCCATCGCGCCCCCACCCCCCGACTTCGCGGGGGCATGCCCCTAAGTTCTTACTGTGCCATGGTGCTTGTGGCGGTATATTCAAAGACCGCGACATCGGTCGATGCCGCGCCGAAACTGTGGAATTGCCATGCGCTTATTCGGATTCTCGTCAATTTTTCTCGCCACCCTGATGACTGCCTCAGCGGCGCTCGCTGCGACCCATCTTACCACCACGCATGCTGGTTATGATACGCTGACGTTGCGCCCGGGTGATTTTCGCCCCGATGTTGGCGGTATGGCGTTTCTCTCCGATGGCCGCCTCGTCGTCGGCTCGTGGGGCGGCTTGCGCACAGTGTGTTGCCCCAGCGGGTCCCCTATCGTCGCGAATGGCAGGCAGTATACGGGTAAGGTCTATGTGGTGAGTGGTGTCGGTGCGGCGACGTCCTCGAGTGGTGTCAGCGTTGACACGATTGCCACCGGACTCGAAGATCTCATGGGTCTTACCGTCGTCAATGACGTTATTTATGTGTCGGGTGGGAACCGTATCCTTCGGCTCAATCGCAGTGGCAATAGTGGGCCCGTCACGAGCGTGGATACCGTATTCATTCTGCCGGGCACACCGCAAACATCGGGGGCCGAGGCGGGCGATTCACTTCGTCCCATAAAAGGCCGTAGCGAATGGTTGTACGGTTTGATGTTTCGTAACGACACGTTTTACGTGAATCCGTCCTCAATGTATAACGGCAGCAACACCACCCAGGTGAACCCTTATCGTGGGCGCATGCTCGCGGTGACGCCGGGGAATGGAACCTCCAACAAGCGCGGCAGCTTTCGTACCGTCGCTACAGGATTCCGTCACCACACAGGCATCACGGTTGGCCCCGAGGGTACGATCTGGACCAATGAAACGCAAGGGAATTTTGTTCCCACCAACAAACTGATCATGGTGAAAGACGGTTTTCATTACGGGTTCCGTCACGCTGGCATCTCTGCCGATTCAGCGTGGAATAATCTGCCAGAGACGCCGGCCGCGGTGTTTCTCCCCCAAGAGGGCTCCGGCGGGGGCGGGACTAAAAACTCAACAGGCGTTTTCTCGAACTCACCGGGCGCGCCGCTTTATTTAACCAAGGGTATTTACGCGGGCCAATTCATCATGGGTGATGTTGTTTGGGGTGGCATTCAGCGCTTTTTCGTGGAGAAGGTGGGGGGTGAATACCAAGGTGTGGGTTTCGCGTGGCTGGCGGGGCTCGAAGGTGGCGCCTATCGATTACTAGAGGACGCTCAAGGACGGCTTTATGCCGGCATGATCGGTACGACGGGTGACTGGAGTTGGAACGGCCAGTACTATGGACTCCAAAAGCTCACTCCAAACTCCACGCCAGTTTTTGAAATGCTCGCGGTGCGCTCGCGCGCACAAGGTATGGAATTTGAGTTTACACAACCTGTTGATACTGCGATCGCCAAGCTCGCCTCGAGTTATAGTATCCGCACCTACGCCTATAACCCGACCACGGGATACGGCGGCAACAAAGGGTCGAGTTTAACCACCCTTACGCCGACCTCGATTCAAATATCGACCGATCGCAAGCGCGTGTATCTCGAACTGCCCGGTCTTGTGGCGCGCACAACCGTAGGCGCAACAGCGGGTTTCGGTACGCACCGCATCGTAGAGCTGAACGTGCGCAAGAGCTATCGCTCGGCCGCCGGCGCCGCACCGCGCGACACCATCGCGTTCTACACCTTGAACGCAATTTCGCCGAGCCTGCCGTTCTCCGATACCGGTACCGTGTCGATTGAGCCTGCGTTAGCCGCCAAACGATTGAGTGGCGCGCTGACGTGGTCTATGGTCGGTGATCGTCTAGTGGTCAAGGCACCCTTTAACGGCGCATACACGATGCGTTTGGTCGACGCGAGCGGCCAAGTATTGGCCAGGGTCTCGGGGCATGGCGCGGGTACACAATCGTTCCCCACAGCGCTTCTGCGTGGCGTGACGCTTTTGGAAGCGCGCGGAGATGGTGCCACATTCCACAAGGTGATGGTGCGACCTTAGTGAAGGACTGAAACGCCCACAAAAAAAGCTCCCGTTGCCGGGAGCTTTTTTTATGGGAAGGTCTTGGGTTTGTAAACCGTTAGACGGCAACAGCCGCTTGCTCGGCTTCTGCCGCGGCAACTGCGGCTTTAGCCGCCTTCGCCGCTTCGCGCTCGGCAGCCTTGATCTCTTTAAGCTGCGTAAACTCGGGGAGCACTTTGTAGAACTCATCGAGCGGGAAGCAACCCGACTTGAGGCCATTGCGTGGCGCGGTCGTGCAGTCTGAGAAGGTGCGGCAGATTTTTTTGGTTTCGAGCACGCCGTTTTCAAGCGAATCCGAAACGATGCCGGGGTAGGAGAGCATCATGCGGCCCAGGCCGACGCTGTCGGTCCAGCCGTGGCGCACCAGCGCTTGCGACACTTGGGGGATGAACTCTTGCAAGTACGTGATGCCCGAGCTGACCAGCGGTAAACCGGGCACAGCCTGTTTGAGCGCGCGCACGACGCCGGCTTGACGCGCCACGCCCACGATCGGGTCTTCGGGCGGCTGGTAGCCGTCGGACGGCGGGTAGCTGGCCGGGCGCTGGATGTGCGGGTTGTAATAGGGCGAACCGCATGAGACGTTCACCGCGGCGATGCCCCACTCTTGCAGCATCTTCAAATAGCGGATCGGTTCGGTGAGGTCCATTTCGACCGGGTTGTTCTGGTTGACGCCAAACCCGTAGCGGTAGGGCAGCAAATCGGAGTAGTCTTCCGGCACGCCGGTTGCGTTCGCATCGGTACCCTTTTTGAAAGGGACCCAATCGAAAGCCGAAAGGCGCACGCCGAGGATGAGTTTGGGTGCGGCCTGGCGGATGCCGGCGATGATCTCACGGGCGAAGCGCGAGCGCTCCTCGAGTGTTTCGCCGCCGTAGGGACCCTTACGGGTAAAGGCGGAGAGGAACTCGTGACCCAAGTAGCCATGGCATTGTTTGACGTCGACAAAGGGCACGCCCGACTTTTCGGCGAGCACGGCGGCGTTCACATAGTCTTCGATCAACTGCTTGATTTCGTCGTCGGTCATCACCGGTTGGTCATCGGCGACCTTGTAGCGGCGGTCGACGATCGGGTGGCGGTACGCGAGCGAGGGTTCGAAAACCGTCTTTTGATTCGGGCGCGAAAAGCGACCCGAGTGCGTGAGCTGATAGCCCCACAGAAGGTCTGACGTGGTGCCGAAACGCTTTTGGTGCACTTCGAGAGCACGGTCGGCTGCGGCGCGGATGAGCGGCGCGTTCTCTTCGTTCAGCACGAGTTGGTTCGGATTCGCGCGGCCGTCGTGGCGCACGGCCATGGCCTCGAAACCCCAGATCAACTTCGCGCCGGAGACGGCAAAGCGCTCCCAGCGACGGATCAAATCGGGTGTGGGTTTACCATCATGGGTCGTATCCCAGCCTTCCATCGGGTGAACCGCGTAACGGTTGCCGACAGAAAATCCACCGATATTCAAAGGTGCGGCGAGCGGCGATGTGGGAGCCTTTTCAATGGCATCCTCAATCGGCAATTCCACGCCAAGTTCGGAAATACGGGCGCGAAAAACCTCTGCGGTCTTCATCAAGGGGATTTTTTTGATGTCCATTAGATTCCTGTGGAATTCTGTTGCGCGAGTTCTATTCAGGCCTATATTATAGCGCGGACGGAAATTTTACGCACATGGTTTTTCGTATAGAGCAAGCAATGACCCTTAAAACTCGAAAATTTTACGGATTTATGGGGGGCCTATGACGCCCACAGGGTTTTGTGCGTCCTTGGTTTCGGTTGAGGCCTTTCGGCGTGTTGTAAAGACACGTTTTCCGTTTCGTTTCGGTAAATCCACAATGACCGAGATGCCGGTGATCTCCTTTCGCGCTTTATGGAAAGCCGCGGATGGGTCGAGCTTTGAGGGCATTGCGGCCTCGGGCATCCCGCCGCTCTGGTTCGACAAGCGCGACGGAAAAACCGCCGTCGACAACGAGCGCGATTTATTCGACTCCGTTGAGGCGGCCAGTGCGGCCTATACAGCGGCGGGTGCCGATACCGCCTGGAACCTCCACAAAACCGTCACGGAGCCGGTCAAGGCAACCTTGGTCGCCCAGGGGCAAGCGCCGCTCGCGGCGGGCTTCGGGCCCGCCTTGTTGGAGGCGGCCTTGGTCGATGGCCTCTGTCGTCATCTCGGCGTCTCTTTCGGTGAAGCCTTGCGCGGTGGCGCTTTGGGCGTGCCGGCCGCAGTCGTGTCGGCCCTTCCGTCCTCATCGCTCGACTTCGTCTCGCTGCGTCACACCGTCGGTCTCGCCGACGCGCTCACCGCCGCCGACCTCCCCGTGCCCTATGGTGATGGCCTCCCCGAAACGTTGGAACAGGTTGTTTCGGTTTACAAGCCGCGCTTTTTCAAAGTGAAGATGAATGGCGATGCGGCGGAAACCTTGCCGCGCTTATTGCGCATCGCCGCCGTGCTGGACGCCTCGGCAGACCTCCAGAGCGCCGGCTATTCTGTGACCCTTGATGGCAACGAACAATTCGCTGACATGGCTGCGTTTGCAGACTTTCTTGACCAAGTGCGCGCCGAACCGGCGTTGTCGGCCTTTTTAGACAAAGTGTTATGGATCGAGCAGCCTGTGCGTCGCGATACCTCGCTCGACCCCGCCGCCGCCGCCGCCATCGCCCGCGTGTCGGCTTGGCGTCCGGTGATCTTGGATGAAAGCGATGGCGAGGGCGACGCGCTGGAGCGCGGCCTTCAGCTAGGGTACGGCGGCGTATCGTCTAAGACCTGTAAGGGCCTGTTCCGCTCGATCTCTCATGCGGCCCGTTTGCAGGCCGAGCGCGCCCGCACGGGCCGTGACCTCATTTTGTCGTGCGAAGATTTGACCACAGTCCCGATCCACCCCGTGCAGCAAGACTTGTGTTTAGCCGCCGCGCTGGGCCTCACGCACGCGGAACGCAACGGTCATCATTACATCTTGCCGTCCGGATTCTTATCCGCGTCGGAGTGCGCCGCCGCCTTGGCCGAAGCGCCTTCATTCTACGAAGCGTCTGGGCCTGAAGGCGCCCTGCGCGTGCGCATTGCACGCGGCGGCTTTGACCTTAAAGAGATCGTCGCGGCGCATGGATTCGGTTCGGCCACAGTGCCCGACTGGTCCGCGCAAACCGGTTGGATAAAACCCGGCTGACCGCCCTCCACCCCCCCATAACTTTCCCCTGTCCCCATATTATTGAAAGGGTCTCATGAACACAGTTGCCCAACCCAAATCGTTTTCTGAGAAAGGGAAGTACCTCGCCTTAACGGCGGCCTTTCTCGGCTGGATGTTCGATGGCTTTGAAATGGGACTTTTCCCGCTCGTCGCTCGCCCTGCCATGATGGAACTCATGGGCGCCGAAAACATGCACAACTTCGGCACGTGGATGTCGATCATCATCGCCATGTTCCTCGTGGGTGCGGCGCTTGGTGGCGTGTTCTTCGGGT
The DNA here is from genome assembly GCA_044338885.1 of Fibrobacteria bacterium. Lineage (GTDB taxonomy): Bacteria > Fibrobacterota > Fibrobacteria > UBA11236 > UBA11236 > UBA11236. Next base: position 1,961 of record JBIIWL010000011.1, on the reverse strand, counting down.
GGTTGGGTGACAAGATCGGACGCACGCGCGCCATGTTGTGGAGTGTGCTCAGCTACTCGCTGCTCTCGGGTCTGTGCGCGTTTGCCACCGAGCCGTGGCACATTGCCGGCCTCCGCTTTTTAGCGGCGCTAGGTATGGGTGGTGAGTGGGCGCTTGGCGTCGCCCTCGTGATGGAAATCTGGCCGAACAAGTCGCGCCCCTTTATGGCCGGTGTGATCGGGGCTGCGGCGAATGTTGGGTTCTTGCTGGTTGCGCTGGTTTCGTTGGGCTTAGCCAGCGTCATCGTGCACGTCGGTGGATTTTTGCAGATGATTTTGCCGGCGGCCGCGGCTGATGCTTTGCTGGCCAACGGGAGTTGGCGTATGCTCTTCTTGTTGGGCGCCGTGCCCGCGTTCTTGACCTTGTTCATTCGAATCTTTGTTCCCGAGTCGGAGCGTTGGCATGATGCGGTGAAAGAAACCAAGCAGGGGCCGCGCATCAGTGAATTGTTCAAAGGTCGTCAGGCCCGTCTCACCTTGATCGGTTCGGCGGTCGGTGCGGTCGCATTGTTGGGAACCTGGGGTTCGGTGCAGTGGATTCCGTCTTGGGGTGACAAACTTTCGGGTGGGTTGCCTGGCGCTCGCGGAACCTTACAGATGTGGTCCGCTTTGGGTGCGATTCTGTTTTCGTTGCTCGCCGGTATTGTGGCCGATAAACTCAATCGTCGCGTGACCTATTTCATTTTGGCCACTTCGTGTTTGGTGGCCTGCGCGATTCTCTTCCGCGCGCCCATGACCTACGGGGGAAGCCTGTTCGTGTGGACCTTCCTCGTCGGGGGGCTTTCGGCCAGCTTCTACGGTTGGTTGCCGTTGTACCTCCCCGAATTGTTCCCGACGCGTTTACGCGCCACGGGCTCTGGCTTCGCGTTCAACATTGGCCGCGTGTTCGCCGCCGTGGGCACCTTGGGTGCCGGGGCCCTGCTGAACGCCTTCAATGAAGACTATGCGCGTATGTGTGCCGTGATCAGCTTGGTGTATTTGGCCGGCATGGTGCTGATCTGGTTCGCCCCTGAGACTAAAGGCAAGCCTTTACCCGAGTAATGGAATAGAGACTACAACGAACAGAAGTCAAACTACTGACAGGGAGTTCTCATGGCGTCGGGACATTACAACTTTACGATCTTACGAAGTCTGCGCAAAGCGCAGGGTTATACGATCGCTGACGTGGCGCAAAACTCAGGAATTTCGACGGCCGTCATTTCGCGTATCGAGCGTAATCAGGCCATGCCGGAACTTGAAACCTTGGCGCGTTTGTCCAAGGTTTTCGGCATTTCCGCGACCGATTTGCTCGGTCTTGCCGAAAACCGGACGGCACGAGTTGTGGACGCCCAGCATTACAGCTCGGGTGGATTCCAGTTTCACAACGTATCGTTCATGGACCTCCAGATCTTCTTGGGCACCGCTCTGGCGGGGTCTAAAGTGAACCGTCCCGAAGTCCACCACAATGATACCGAAACGTGTTGGGTGCTCAGCGGCAGCATTGAGCTGATGGTTGGCCCCGATAAGTACGTGCTCAAAGAGGGTGAGGCCATCCAATTTGATGCCGTACTCGAACACGAGTACCGCGCTGTGCAAGATTGCAAACTTTTGTTGCTCCACCTCCATAAAGGGAAAAGGATTTAACCAGCAATGCGTCTCAATACCGGGCTCAAGCCCGCTGATCTGCTCCCCAAGCTCTCACGGATGTGGGAACTCTCCGCCGCCAAAATCGTGTCACTCGAAAAGACTTGCCCCCCGGGGTCGGGTGCGCCGGTGTTCACCGTCGCCGGTCAATACACCGCCCGCGGTTGGACTGAATGGACGCAAGGTTTTCAATACGGTTCGTCGGCGCTCCAGTTCGACGCCACCGGTGATCGCTCGTTTTTAGACCTCTGCCGTGATCGTACGCTCAACGTGATGGCTTCACACATCACCCACATTGGC
>JBIIWL010000138.1:0-5435 GCA_044338885.1 Fibrobacteria bacterium | reverse complement strand
CTGGCTGGGTACGGCCCTTTTGCTGATCGGCGGTTGCCAAGTTTCGCGGTATGAGCCAGACGCCAAGTTTGTAGATTTGTACGCGGATCTGAAACTTGTTTCAACGGCCCTCAACAATGATTTGGAGAAGGCCGGAGAGACGCGCAGGGCCGTTTTGGCCCGTCATGGTATGACACCCGCGGAATTTCACGAACATTACACCCGCCTCGCCAGCCATCCGGAGGCGTGGAGACCGTTTCAAGAACGGGTGATTGCCCGTATTGATGAATTTTCACAAAATCGAAAGGACACGACAAATGGCCGAGAACGTGATTGAACTGACCAATGAGAATTTTGACAGCGAAGTGGTTTCGCATGAGGGAACAGTTTTGGTTGATTTTTGGGCGCCCTGGTGCGGCCCGTGCCGCATGGTCGGCCCGGTGGTCGAACAGATCGCGACCGAATACGCTGGCCGCGCCAAGGTGGCTAAGCTGAACACCGACGAAGCCTCCGACATCGCGTCGCGCTATGGCATCCGGAGCATCCCCACGTTGCTGTTCTTCAAGAACGGTGAAATGGTTCAACAGCTTGTGGGCGCATACCCCAAAGGCAAGATCACCGAAAAGCTGGACGCGGCGCTCTCGTAGCGCGCGTCCGTTTCCCCTGGAACGACGCCCCTCTCATGAAACTCTCCGCATCCATACTGACTCTTTCGCTCCTGCTGGTGCCGATGGCGGTGATGGCGCAGCCTACGGCAAAAAAAACCGAAAGCCCCGCCAAGCCGGCCGCGACTGCCGCCAAGTCGTTGAAATGGGTTCCTCTGGAGGACGGCCTTAAGCGCGCCGCCGCCAGCAAAAAGTATGTGTTCGTGACGGTTTATACTGATTGGTGCGGGTATTGCCGCAAGCTGAACAACGTCACCTTCAAGGCGGCGCCGGTGATGACCGAGCTCGAGAAAAATTTTCAGAGCGTGCGTATTAATGCCGAAAGCCAGAAGACCGTGGTGTGGCAGGGTAAGCGCATGTCGGAGCGCGAAGTCGCCGGCAACGAATGGGGGGTGACCGGTTTCCCCACCATGCTGTTCATGAACGCCAAGGGCGAAATCATCGGCAGCTATGCGGCCTATGCTGACCCCGAGCTTATGGTTCAATTGCTCAAGTACATCTCATCCGGTGCACGCGAGCGTAAGGTGAGCTTCGAAGACTTCGTCGAGGGCAAAGGCTAATGAACGCAGCGGTCGTCACGGCCGTTGCGCCCGTGTTTTGGATTGCGGGTTTTTTACTCGTACATACCTACGCGTTGTACCCCTTGTCGCTCCCGGTTTTGCGCCGGTTGTTCCCCATGCGCAAGGCCTCTCTGACGCCAGGCGTCGGGCCCAACCGCTATAAGGTTTCTCTCATTCTCGCGGCTTATAACGAGGAGAAAATCCTCGAAGAGAAAATCCGCAACAGCTTCGAACTGGAATATCCTCGCGAAGATCTTGAATTGCTGATCGGGTCTGACGGATCGGATGATCGCACCGAGGCCATCGCGGCGCAGTACGCGCCTGACGTGAAGTTGTTCGCGTTCCCCCAACGCTCCGGCAAGGCGTCGGTTCTAAACCGTATGGTGCCAGCGGCGGGCGGTGACATTCTGGTGTTCTGCGATGCCAACACCATGCTTCTCAAGAATGTTTTGCAGAAGTTGTTGCAGCATTTCGACAACCCCGATGTGGGGTGCGTATGCGGCCGCCTTATTTTACATGATGCCGGCGAGGCCGCGCTCAGCATTGGCGAAAGCATTTACTGGAACCTTGAATCCGAGATCAAAAAACAAGAAGGCCGCTTAGGGACCGTCATTGGCGCCAACGGCGGCTTGTACGCGATTCGCAAAGAGCTGTACCGCGCGATTCCCACCGACTGCAAGGTGATGGATGACTTTTTCGTCACCACCCATGTATTGCGCGCCGGCAAAGCCGTGGTCTACGAGCCGCAAGCGATCGGCCACGAAGAGACTTCGCTCGATGCCTATGGTGAATTCCACCGCAAGGTGCGCATCAGCCAAGCGAACTTCAATTTATTGCCCCGCTACATCCCACTGCTCAATCCGTTACGTCCCATGGTCGCCTACGGGTTCTTATCGCACAAGCTGTTGCGCTGGCTCGCACCATTGTTGCTGATCATCTTGGTGGCGACCAACATTGTGCTGGCGCCCTTTTCGCCCTTCTTCTCGGGCATGCTGGCGGCGCAGACCGTATTCTACGGCATGGCGGCGTTGGGGTATTTCGGCAAGGGCCGCACCCGCCGCTACAAGTTTTTGTTGATCCCTTACTACTTCGTGTCGATGAACTGGGCGCTCTTGCTCGGCCTCGTTAAGGCCTTAACCGTACGAGACACAGGTACGTGGAACCGCGTGGAACGGGCGGTCAATCGGCAAAATGCCGACGTGCCCGCTTACCCGCCCGTGCGGGCTCAGGCCGGCGACTACCCGAACTAACCGGCGTTCGCCAAAGCCGCCCTCTTGCAAGGGCCTCTGTTATCTTTAGGGCGTGCGCTCTCTACCCTCACTTCGCGTTTTGACCCTCATCGCCGGCCTTGTTGCGGCGAGTGTCAGTACTTCGTTTGCCGTGCCGCCGCTGGCGGTCACTGGGAACCTCGGTATTCAATCGCGCCCCGATTTTGAGGGCTCTGGCTTCGGGTACAATCTGGCCATCTACAATCGATTCGACGAACAAGTGTTGCTTGGGGTGCAGTCGGGCCAGGGCGTGGCCGGGTCTTCGTCGTCGGTCCCTATTTTGGCGGCCGGCATCATGCGTCTGCCGTTTGGCCGCGTGTTCGTACCCGCCGCTACCGGGGGCATTGGGTGGGCGCTAGGTTCTGGCGATGGCGCGGGATACATCTGGCGCGGCGGCGGGTTGCTGGATATTCGCAACGGCCGCCGATCGAGTTTGCTCATCGGGTGCGAGTACGAAGGCTTTCACGACCGTGGCGGCCTGGTCGTGCGCGGCGGTCTGCTGTTGGAGCTATGACTCTGTCGCCAAATTTCTCTGAACGAATTGCGAGATTGTCGTGAACCAAACCCGTGACCTAGACACCAATGACCACGCCTCACCTGTGCGCGTAAAAGTCTGTGGCATTACACGCGCCGCAGATGCACGCGCGCTTGATGACATCGGCGTCGATTACCTCGGCTTTAATTTTTGGCCGGGCAGCAAGCGGTATATCACACCCGAAGCGGCCGCCCCTTTGATCGCCTCGTTGCGACACGCCGTAGCGGTAGGCGTCTTCGTCGATCACACGCCCGAAGAGATCAAACGTATTACCGCCCTTACAGGCATCGCCTATGCGCAGTTGCATGGGCACGAAACGTGGGACACGATTGAGGCGGTTGAGCTCCCGATCATTAAGGCCATTTCACAAACGTCATTGGGGGTGTGGGGTGGCCTTCGGGAGGGTTGGGGTCACCACGTCGCCGCGCAACCGCAGTACTTTTTGGTGGATACCGCCACCGCGGCGGCCTTTGGCGGCACGGGAGTCCCGTTTGATTGGGCGATGCTTGGTGACACCGATGGGTCACCCACTTTACCGCGCCCGCTGTTTCTCGCGGGTGGCCTCGGGCCTCACAACCTTGCTCAGGCCGTGCGTATTGCACGGCCGTTCGGGTTGTACGCGGTGGATTTAAACAGTAAGGTCGAAACCGCACCGGGTGTGAAGGATATTGAGGCGGTACAGCGGTGTATGGCCATTATGCACGACGCCGAATCGGACGCCGGCCTATAAAACACGTTGTCCGATTGTGCGGGAGACCCGCGTTAGACGCGGGCTTCCTGCATCGATGAACAATGGATCGCGCCTTGGCCGTAGACAAGTGACCGGCAATCGACCGGTACGATTTCGCGATCGGGGAAAAGGCGTTCGAAGAGTTCGACCGTTTCCGCATCGCGCGGGTCGTCAAACACCGGGAGCAAGACCGCCCCGTTGAGAATCAAGAAGTTCATGTAGGTCGCCGGGGTACGCAGCCCCGCGCGGATCTGTCGCCCGGGCATGGGCACCTCAATCACCGTGAACCCAAACTCTGCGGCATACTCGTGAAGCCGCGCGGCATTGCGGCGCAGGACCTCGTAGTTCTCGTCATCCACATTCGATTCGACGGCGCATACGACGGTGTGCGCGTCCGTGAAGCGCGCGAGGTCATCGATGTGGCCGTCGGTATCATCACCGTCGATGCCCGATTCAAGCCAGAGCACGTGGCGTGCGCCCAGCGAGTCGTGCAAGGCCTGTTCGATCTGCGCGCGCGTAAGGGTGGGGTTGCGGTTGGGGTTGAGCAAACACGATTCAGTCGTGAGCAACAAGCCTTCGCCGTTGACATCAATGGATCCACCTTCCAAGATCATCGGCACGTCGATACGGGTATAGCCGCGATGTGCGGCCATAAAATCGGGAACCGCATTGTCGGCATCCCAAGGCGGATACTTGCCGCCCCACGAATTAAACCCAAAGGACACCATCACCGGATGAACCGCGCCATCACCCCCCACACCACGCACCATTTGCGCGCCGTAGTCGCGGATCCAACTGTCGTTGGTGGCGCACACCAGCACGTTGAGCTGATGCGGCTTGCCTGCGCACAGCGGGGCCAGACGCGCCTCGAGTTCGGTTTTGAGCGCGGGTGTCGAGGCCAAGAGGTTCACATCTTGGAAGCGTAATGCATGGCTGATCACGGTTTCATAAACGCGGCGGGCGTCATCCCACACAGGCGTCCAGGTGTCGGCATTTTGAGGCCACGTAAACCACACGGCGCGTTGCGGTTCCCATTCGGCGGGGAGCATCAGGTTGGTCAATGGGGCGATGGGAGAGTGAGCGTTTGTCATGGAGGAGGACCTTGTAAACCTTGTGAACGGATTTGATACAGCAGGGCGCGGGCTTCTCTAAATTCGGGGCGCAGCGTGAGGGCGGCACGCGCGAGGCCGATGACGGTGTCTGTTCCTGGAACCTTTTTCATACTACCGCACTCAATACCCGAACTGCACCCAGCGCAACAGCCGTGCGGCGTTGGAGAAGCCTGGTTTCACAGAGAGTGCTTTTTTCAAAAGATCGATCACGGCGGTGGTATCGTTCAGATTTCCGTACAAAATCGCTTGATTCACGTAAGCCGTGGCGTAATAACTGCGGATGTTGGCGACATCCGAATCGTTGACCACGAGGGGGCGAAACGCAAAGGTTTGCGGGGGCGTGATGTTGGGCATTCGGGTTTGATAAGCCCTTAGGGCGAGGCCTTGTGGGACGCTTTGAATATCACTGAAGTAGCGTGAGGTGTTGATGTCGGGCGCGAAGTACACCGGAAGCTGATCGCGATGGGCGAGCACGGTGTCAATGGTGCGGCGATACAGTGCGACGAACGCGGCTGAATCATGCAGCCCGTTGCGTGAACGATCGTCCGCAACCATGAACTGCGCGGCAAACCGCGGATGACGCCCG
>JBIIWL010000139.1:0-5435 GCA_044338885.1 Fibrobacteria bacterium | reverse complement strand
ACGCGTTGTCGTCGGTGATGAAAGTCACACAGCAAGAGAGATCGAGCAGAGACGCAAAAAAAGGCGGCCCCACAGGAGCCGCCTTTTCGAGTGTCTATCCGATGAGTTTACTCGGCAAGCTTTTTGTCGATGTAGGCCACGAGCGATTTTACGGCTTCCATCGACGCGTCGAAGGCTTTTTTCTCACCCGCATCGAGCTCGACTTCGATCACCTTTTCGAGGCCGTTGCCACCGAGGATCACGGGCACACCGGCGTACACGCCAGAGTAACCGAACTCACCATTGAGCATGGCCGCCGCGGTGATCACACGCTTTTTGTCTTTGAGATAGGCTTCGGCCATGTGGATGGCGGAGAGCGCCGGGCTGTAGAACGCCGAGCCGGTTTTCAGCAAGGCCACAACCTCGCCGCCGGCGTTGGCGGTGCGCTTGGAGATCGCATCGAGCTTCTCTTGCGAAAGGAAGTGGGTGACGGGGATGCCACCGACCGAGCAATAACGGATCAGCGGCACCATGGTGTCGCCGTGACCGCCCATGACCAAGGCCTGCACGTCTTCGGCGGACACGCCGATGGCCTCGGCGACCAAGGCGGCAAATCGACCCGAGTCGAGCACGCCGGCCATACCGACCACACGGTTGGTCGGAAAGCCGGTAACCTTTTGCATGGCATAGACCATGGCATCAAGCGGATTGGTGACCACGAGCACAAACGCATTGGGCGCGTTCTTTTTGATGGCTTCGCCGACCGTTTTGATGATGCCGAAGTTGACATCGAGCAGATCGTCGCGGCTCATGCCGGGCTTGCGCGGCAGGCCGGCCGTCACGATGATCACATCGGAGTCTTTGAGGTCGGCGTAGTCGTTCGAGCCGCTGAGGGCCGAAGACGTCGGAATGATCGGGCCGCCGTGCAGCAGGTCGAGGGCTTTGCCCTGAGGCACACCCTCGGACACGTCGATGAGGACGACGTCGCCCAGCTGCTTTTGAGCGGCGAGGAGGGCCATGGTGCCGCCGATTTGTCCGGCGCCAACGAGGGAGATTTTAGTGCGCTTTGCCATTATAGGGTCTCCTAAAGTAGGGCAACCCAAAGGTCGCCCTTACGAGATGTGTTGTCTTGTCTACGACGATGGCGCCCCCCCGTGGGGTGGGCGCATGCGTTGTCCTACCTGCGTGCGGCCATCGCCTCGACCATCTTGCGGCCGATCTCGGCGGCCGTTTCGGCCACAAAAATGCCCGCTTCGGCCAAGGCGGCCTTCTTCGACTGCGCGGAGCCTGCGTTGCCATCGACGATGGCGCCAGCGTGACCCATACGCTTACCCTTGGGTGCCGAGGCACCCGCGATGAAGCCCGCAACGGGCTTCTTCACGTTGTCTTTGATCCATGCGGCGGCGGTTTCTTCGTCGCTGCCGCCGATCTCGCCGATCAGCACGATGCCTTCGGTTTCGGGATCTTCGTTAAACAGTTTGATCACGTCGAGGTGCGACAGGCCGTGAACCGGATCGCCACCGATGCCGACGGCGGTCGTTTGACCGAGGCCGAGCAAGGTGGTTTGGTGAACCGCTTCGTAGGTCAGCGTACCCGAACGCGAGACGATCCCGATCTTACCGCGCTTGTGAATGGGACCAGGCGCGATGCCGATCTTGCAGACGTCGGCGGTGGTGACACCGGGGCAGTTAGGGCCGATCAGAATGTTGGGCATGCCCTTCATCGCGTTATGCACCCGCAACATGTCCATGACGGGAATGCCTTCGGTGATCGCGACGATCAGCTCAATGCCCGCCTCGGCCGCTTCCAAAATCGCGTCGGCGGGAAAGGGTGCGGGCACGAAAATCATGGTCGCGTTGGCGCCGGTGGCCTCGCGCGCTTCACGCACACTGTTGAACACCGGGAAGCCGTCCACTGTAGTGCCGCCCTTTTTGGGGGTCACGCCGCCGACGACATTGGTGCCGTAATCGCGGCACTTCTGCGAGTGGAACAGACCAGCCTTGCCGGTGATGCCCTGGGTGATAAGACGCGTGTTGTTGTCGATCAGAATTGCCATGCCGCGCCTAGCCCTTCACCGTAGCGACCGTAGCGGCCGCTTTGCGTGCCGCGTCTTCAAGATCGTCGGCAGAAATGAGGTTGAGTCCCGAGGCGGCGATGACAGCCTTACCCTCTTCGACGTTTGTGCCTTCGAGGCGAACCACCAGCGGCACTTTGAGACCGAGGTTGTTCACCGCATTCACGATACCGCGTGCGATGCGATCGCACGGCATGATGCCGCCGAAAATGTTGACCAATAAGGTCTTCACGTTCTTGTCGGCGCAAATGATTTCGAACGCCTTGGTGACCGCTTCTTCGCTGGCGCTGCCGCCCACGTCGAGGAAATTGGCCGGCTGTTCGCCGTAATGGGCGATGATGTCCATCGTGGCCATCGCGAGGCCGGCACCGTTGACCATGCACCCAATGTTACCATCGAGCTTGATATAGCTGAGGCCGTATTTGGCGGCTTCAATTTCGCCCGGATCTTTTTCGGCATCGGGGTCGCCGCCGGTATCCTTCTGGCGGTACAACGCGTTCTCATCGAGGATGACTTTGCAGTCGAGCAGAATGAGTTGGTCCGCTTTGTTCACGGCCAGCGGGTTGATTTCAAGCATGGCACAGTCGGTCTCGACGTACACCTTGTAGAGCTTGCGCGCCACATCGGCGAACTGCGTCGCGAGTGCGCCCGACAGACCGAGGAAGTCTGCCGCCGTCTTCAGCAAGGCGTCATCGGGGCCGCCATCCCAGGCGGGCCACAGCTTGAGGATTTTTTCGGGAGTCTTCTCCGCGATCTCTTCGATGTCCATACCGCCGTCGGGGCTGAGGATGAACACGATGTTCGCCTTGGCGCGATCGAGCGTCACCGCGAAGTACAACTCACGCGCGACCTGGCTGAGTTCTTCGAGAAGCACGGCTTCGATGAGCACGCCTTCTGGCCCAGTTTGATGCGTGACCAAGGTCATCCCGATCAACTTTTCAGCCGCCGCGGTTGCTTCAGCCTCGCTGCGGAACACTTTGACGCCGCCGGCTTTGCCGCGGCCGCCTGTGAACGCTTGCGCCTTGGCGACGCCTTCTTCACCGCCGAGCACTTTCAGTGCCGCGGAAACTTCTGATGCTTTAAAGACCACTTCGCTGCGGGGTACGGGAAGACCCGCTTTGCGCAATAGGGCCTTGCCTTGAAACTCGTGCAACTTCATGCCGGTGTGACTTTCTTGATGATCTCGGGACGGATCGTAATTTTGAACTCAAAAACGGAAATACGCGGACTTCAAAAATGCTTAATGTCGAGATGGGTATCAATAAGAATCAATGAAATCGGGGGTAAGAATGTTGTCGGGGGGGGAGCGCTCCCTGCGGGCCGCACGCTGCGGTCGGTTGACCTGGGGCCGTCCGGATTGGGGCGAGAGCCCGAAGGGCCCATCTTCATAGCGGTGGCGATACGCTTTTTTGCAGGGTGAGTGGTCTTTGACCTCTCAAGCCCGATGACCACATCAGGGAGGCACCCTCAGGCCTTCAAACGACCCCGAGCCCTCCACACACCCACCCACCACTCTCCCCCGTTTTTAGGACGGAGCGAGGATGGCCTTTATTTGAGCACCGGGCAACCGAAACGCGGCTTGAGGTAGTGGCCTTCGGGGAGTTCGCGGAACGGCGAGGTTTGGGCCCGCACCATTAATTTGAGGTTTGAGTTCCGCAAACTGTTGACCAAGGCGCCTTGGGCGGTATGCAACACGCCCATGATCGAGCAACCCGAGGCATCGGCACAATTCTCGGGGTGCGACATACAATCCATCAAATTAATGGGCCCCTCGGCCGCTTCGACGATTTCAAGGATGGAAATCGCTTCAGGTGAACGGGCGAGGCGTAAGCCGCCTCCCGGGCCTGGAGCCGCTTTTACGAGGCCTTTCCGAGAAAGCCGGGCCATGATTCCGCTCAAAAACCGGAGCGAAAGACCGGAGTCAGCGGCGAGCACAGGAACTGAAACGGAGGTTACGGTCTGCCCCATTTCGGCCGACTCGTAGTACCGGCGTGCCAAATTCTGCATCGCGCGCAGGGCATAGTCGGTTTTACGGGTGAATTTCATGGTGGAGTAAAGATACTCGCTGTCAGCGGTCAGCCCTGAGCGGTCGGTCGCGCCCTACTTGCCGTACATCGCATCAATCTTGGTGGCGTATTTCGCCTCAACGGCATGCCGTCTCAGCTTCATCGTCGGGGTCAGTTCGCCGCCCTCGATACTGGGCGGGGCATCGGCAAGGGTAAAGCGAAGCAGGCGCTCCCACGAACTCGTCCCCTCATTGACGGCCTCCACAATGGCCGCGTAGCGCTCCAGAACAGGCTTAGAGCGTAAAAAGGCGCCGGACGCCGCCGTAGCCTCTTCATCCGTTAACGACTCACGCCACGCCACCAGTTCGTCAAAGTCAGGGAAGATCACGACGGTCGCATAGGGGCGGCCTTCCGCAATCACGACCGCAGCTTCCACCAGCGTATGCGCTGTGAGAGCCTGCTCGATCGGCAAGGGCGCCACATATTTTCCGTTGGCGGTTTTGAAGAGCTCTTTTTTACGCCCGGTAATCGTGAGGTAACCCGCCCCATCTAAGCGGCCCAAGTCGCCGGTATGCAACCAGCCGTCCGCACCAAGGACGGCTTGGGTGGCCTCGGGGTGACCATAATAGCCGGTCATGATATTGGGCCCGCGCGCGAGCACCTCGCCATCGGGCGCGATCCGCAGTTCAACGCCCGGAAAGGCGCGACCCACGGTACCAAGTTTACGATGACCGGGAAAATTGACCGTCAAAACGGGCGAGCTTTCAGTTAGGCCATACCCCTCGTACACTTGCAGTCCGGTGTTCAGGAAAAACCGACAGAGGCGCGCGTCAAGCGGCGCGCTGCCACAGATCACGAGGCGCAGCCGCCCCCCCATCCGCCCGCGGATGCTGCTGTAGACAAGACGGTCGTAAATTCGATCCCAAAAGGTCAGCGGCGCATCATCGGTGCGCTCCAAGGCTCGACGCATCGCAGCCTGGATCAGGCGACCAGCCAAGCCTCCCTGATGCGCGTTGGCCAAAATGCGGTCATGCGCTTTTTCTAAAAAGCGCGGCACGACCGTCATGAGGGTCGGGCTCAATTCACGGAGGTTCTCACCAGCCTGTTTGGGATCTTCGGCAAAATGAAGGCTGACGCCCGAGGCGATGTAGAAGTAGGCCACCATGCGTTCGAAGACGTGCGACAAAGGCAAAAACGAAAGGGCGCTGTCGGTAGCCGGGTCAAGCGGAAAGCAGAAGCGAGCGGCTTGCACCTGGCTGATGAGGTTGCCGTGGGTAAGCTGCACGCCTTTGGGATGTCCCGTGCTGCCGGAGGTGTAAATCAAGGTGGCGGTGTCTTCGGATCGCACGGCGTGCGCGCGCAAATCCCAAGGGCCT
>JBIIWL010000137.1:0-5455 GCA_044338885.1 Fibrobacteria bacterium | reverse complement strand
GTAAGGCGGGGCTGCAGCGGGATGATCATGCGAAATCCGTTGGTTTACAGGGCGGTGAACAAAAAAAGCGTTTGTGAGTGGCTGAATTTAGCCATTCACACACAGGATCACAATCAAAACTGACGTGGCCTTTTAGGGCAAAATCAGGATGGGTAAGGGTGTTTGCCCCAGGCGCCGCATCAGATAGAGGCCTGAAGGAACCGTTTTCCCGGCTTTATCTTTAAGATCCCAGCGCCAGTAATCGCCCGAACTATTGGACGCGATCGTGGTAATGTGGCGACCACTTTGAGACACAACCCGAAGGCTATCGGTAGCCCCCGCCGTCGGGGCGATGAGGTAGAGAGGACCTTTGGTCCGCGAGATGGGGTTGATGGTGACGGCGGGTTCTACCCCCCGCTTGGACATTAAAACCTGTTTGGCGTCCGTGAAGGATGAATTGACCGCGACAATCGCGGTTCGGGTGAGGCCGGGGGTTTTGGTTAAGGTGAAGTTGGGGGTGGGGAGGAGGGCTGAGGTGTAGCCCGTGCCGGTGCTATCAACGCGCCGGGCGCCATTAATGTCGACGAGGTTGATGAAGGCGGTATCGGCAACTGGGGGGCGGATGAGGCGATAGGTCATCGCCTCAAGGCGGATTTGTGAGACCCGTGAGGCGGGCACGGTGTCAAAATGGGGCGCGGGCCACTGTGCCATATCGGGTGAGAAGGCGAGGGGTGACGTGGTCGAACCCGGTGTGCCGGCGATGGATAAGGCAGCGCCATAGGCTGTCAACAAGCTATCCCAGCGAGCGGTTGACCCGGCCATATGCACAAAGGCGCTTGGAAGGTTGTTGTTTTCTCCCAGTTTTTCCCAAATCACGCGATCAAACCCCGCCCCTAGGGCTCTGGTGAGAAACACATGAAAAATCGCATTCCCGTAATTGGCGAGCGTGCCTTTGGTGAGCAATGAGGTATCGTGGTTATGCGGGATCGTGAACGGAAGGTATTGGAAGTAGTCGTTCACCTCGGGAGCGAGGCGTTCTTCCATACCGGTCGCGCTGAGTTCGTACCACGCATGAAAGCCGGAAAGGCTGGGCGTGTACTCGTATTGAATAATGTGATAAAATTCATGGGAGGCGGTGACTTTGAGCCCCATGTCCCAGGCTTGGGAATAATCGCGGTAGGTTGCCCCGTTATGCAGTGATCGGATCGGTGTGCCGGTGACTTGGTCGCTCGTGGCGTTATAGGTCGCTCGATAGAGAAAGTCATTTTCTAGCAGGATAGACGCATTGAGCGAATCGGTGGGCGGAAAGGCAAGACCATAATAAGGGTCATTGCGATAAGGCGGGCTTACGGTGCCGATGTCGGCGATATCGATGGCTACGCGGCCATAGGTGGGGGCCACAAAATAAAGTGACGCGCTCGAATCGGGCATGCGCATGCCGAGAGAATCGTAGTGCGCCCACGCCCGTGCAAAATAAAGCGCCGACTTTATCACGAACTCCGAATGAGGCGCGCCCATCGAATCGAGTTTGGCATGCAAGGTTGAATCGCGCCGCGCTGTAGAGAGCCCGGTGATGGACCTCAGCAACGAGTCGGTGATGGCCTTCAGGGTCAGATCGCCGGGCGCCTCGGCGACAAAGCGCGGACGATTGGTGCCGGGGGCGAGGGTGTAATGGACCGCAAAGTGCGGCGTGCTGTAGGTACGCCCGCGGATCGATTGGGCGGCCAGTTTGGATACCCGCGCCGATCCAAATGGTTGCGCACCGGGGGCCCCGGTTGCCTGTGAGCTTTCGCTCAGGTGCGTCATGATTTCTTGGGCGGTGGCGCAGCGGGCGTGCACCGGTTCTGTGGCGGCCGTGGCGACGCCGGCGATCAGTGCGAGGGCAAAAACCAAGGGTGTGACCATGGCTATCAACCTACGAATTTGTAGCCCGACCCGTGGATCGATAAAATAAACCGTGGTTTCTTGGGGTCTACTTCCAAGACCTTGCGCAGCTGTACGATGTGGTTGTCGACGGTGCGGCTCTGAATGTACCCCTCGACGCCCCAAATTTTCTGAAGCAGTTCTTCACGGGTGACCACCTCGTTGCGACGGTCCCATAAAAGCTTGAGGATTTCGGCCTCTTTATAGGTCAGCCGACACGTTTCTCCACGCACCAAGGCGGTCAAATTGTTGAAATCGATACGCACCTCACCCCGTTCGCCAAACCGGGCTTCATGAGGGGCGCTGGTGCTCGGGCGGGCCGCACGACGTCGCAGCAGGCTGCGCACGCGGGCCAGCAGCACGTTCAAGTCGAAGGGTTTGGAGAGGTAGTCGTCGGCACCGCTATCGAGGCCCTCGACGATGTCTTCCTGCGAGTCGCGGGCGGTGAGCAAGAGCACAGGCGTGTCGCGACCGGCGGCCCTCAGTTGGGAAAGGAAGGCTAATCCGTCTTGACCGGGCAACATGCGGTCGAGCAAAATCAAATCGAACGGGCTTTCACGCTCGAGGGCCACCGAAGCTGATTCGGCGTCGGAGAAAACGGCAACGTCGTATTCTTCGGAACGAAGGTTGAATTCAAGGCCCATGGCGAGGCTTTGATCATCTTCAACGAGCATGATGCGAGTGGCCATACAGATACCGTTTCAGCCGCGTACTTTGAGCGGGATGTGAAAAGAGAATTCATTGCCTTCGGGAAGGCTTTCGTCATGCGCGATGGCCCGGGCGTGCGCGTCGCCTTTATGGAGTTTGGCAATACTCCGGACGATATACAAACCCAAACCCACGCCGCCTTGGCGGCGCGTGTTCAGGTTGGGTACACGGTAAAATTTGCGGAACACCTTTTTCAAATACTTCCGATCTAAGGGTCGACCACCATCGCGTACGGCGAAACGTACGGATTCACCCTCCTGCTTGACCGAAAGGGACGGCCGACTGCCACGCCCGTATTTTTCGGCATTGCTCACAAGGTTCGCCAATGACATTTCCAGAAGCAGAGGGTCAGCTTCGACAACCAGATCGGATTCAGTTTCAAGGTCGACCGGACGCGGCCACTTGGCTGCAAAGGTGCGGGATAGCGTGGCGGCGTCGAAGGTCTTTTTGTGCAACAGCAACTGCTTGTGTTCGATTTGCTGGATCTTAAGCAATTGGTCGATGAGCAAACCGAGGCGTGCGCATTCGGACAGAATGCCGTCGGCGAACTTGTCGCGTTCGTCCGTACTCAGGGGGCGTTGCCGTAGCGTTTGAGCGAAAATCTGAATACCCGAGAGCGGGAGACGGAGCTCGTGCGTCATCATGTTGGTAAAATCGCGCTGTTGCTGCTTCAGCAAGTTGCCGCGCATCACGCCCGCGAAGAACAAGGACAATGCGACAATGAGTACAACGCCTGCGGTGATCCCCAGGGCTAAAACGAACCAGCGGCCTCGGGCTGAGAAATCTTGGGTCGTCCCGTGTAACTCTGTGTGCAGGTCACGAATGGTGAGGTAATCACGAATGATATAGACGTTCCAGAGCACGATTAACACGATGGCGAGGCAAATCGCACACACAAACAGGGTGATGTTGACGGTCGATCGGACGCTCATAGCTTTAATGTACTCCCGCGTGGCGGGCGAAACGCGATCAATAAGACCAGCCACAGGGGGACTGCAGAGAGGAACAGGGCGTCGATGAGCCCGCCATAGCGGGCGTACGGCGTGATCAAATTGGGTACGGGAATCGAGCGCCGCAGCACTGTGCTGTCCATCAACGCGGTGCGCCCGAGGTCGCGCCCGCGGGCATCGAAAAACACGCTCACGCCATTGTTTGCGCAGCGCGCCACGGGCATCCCCGTTTCGGCGGCCCTAAACCTGGAAATATTGGCGTGTTGGTAAGGCCCGTTGCTACGCCCGAACCAACCGTCGTTGGTGATATTGACCAAAACCTTAGCCCCCGCCGCCCGGGCCTCGCGCGCAAACGATGGGTAGATCACTTCGTAACAAATCGAGGGGGCCCAGCGCGTGGCCCGATCCCCCCAAACTCTAGGCCCATCCCCTGAGGAAAAATCTCCCTCCCCAAGGTTCACATAATTCAAAACGGGAAACACGCCATCGAAGGGAAGTTTCTCGCTAAATGGGACAAGGCGCAATTTTGAATACTGACGAGGACGATCGTCGACCTGCGGATTAAACAGGAATGCCGAATTGTAAAAGGTGTACTCGCTCCAAGGTTTGCGATCGACGACGATATCCAGCGCCCCCATGAGAATGGGCGCGTCTAGGCGCGTCGCCAATGTTTGGAGCGAATCAGTTAAGGCCGGCCGGGAGCGTAAAAAATCGGGGACTGCCGTCTCGGCAAACACAATTAAATCGGTTCCTTGCACGTGAGCATATGTGCCCGAGGGGCCGGCGAGCGTGCGGAATGTTTTCGCCATGACGTCGTTGAAATACCCTTCGTTCCACTTTTTGGTTTGTGGGATTGAGGGTTGCACGAGCGCGATGTCGAGGCGTGGGGCGGCATCATCCTGTGCACTCAGCACACGCACGGAGCCGTGCACGGTGAGAAGAATCGGGATGCCGATCCATACGGACAAGGCCAGACGGCGCGCCCCGTTTTGGTGTGGGGTACGGGAGCCGGTTGCCTCACCGGGCGCGATCACGCGCATCAGCATCATGTTGGCGACAATCAGGGCGGCGGATAGTCCGTAAACGCCCCACACAGAGACAGACTGTATGAGGGCGGTGTGGTTCCCGAGAGTGTAGGCGAGGTTGTTCCAGGGGAAGGACATCTCGCCGACCGCCCGGGCCGCTTCGAGACCGGCCCACAGCAGCGGGTAGGTCGCGAGTAAAACCGCGCGCGCGCGCCGGGCTTGGTGCGCCTTGGCAAAGGCCCAGCCTAGAAACCCGTTGAAGAGAGAGAGAAAGGCGATCAACAGCACCAGTCCAGCGCCCACCACCAAGGCTGGCCCGACCTTCATCACATGCCAAATCCACCAGTACATCGCCGCATTGTAGGCGAGCCCACCCACAAACCAGGCGCGAAAGGCGCGACCGGGCGTGAGGGCTGTAGAGGCCAAAAAGGCCGGGGCCAACACGGCAAATGCCAAAACCCCTAAGGGAAATGGGGGGTAACACAGCGCCCACAAAAGGGAGCAGATGAGGATCGTCATTCGGGGGAAATCAGTCGGTAGTCGGTAGTAGGTCGTCGGAAGACCAAGCGATTGTGACCCACGTGCACGCAACGGTTGTGATTCTAGGCGATCAGACTCGCTTGCGGTTGATTTGTTGTTCATGAGTCCCATTAGGTTTTGCCGTGTTCCCCACTACCCATTACCTACTACCCATTACCCACTCTGCCTTACCGCTTATCCTGAGGATGAAACAAGACGACGAATTCGCCGCGCGGGGTGGTCTTGGTGAAGTGCGCCAAGATTTCTGAGACCGGGCCACGACGAAACTCTTCAAATTTTTTGGTCAGTTCGCGCGCGGACACCACATGGAGGTCAGGGCCAAAGACCTGG
>JBIIWL010000136.1:0-5524 GCA_044338885.1 Fibrobacteria bacterium | reverse complement strand
AGCCCCAGTGCCGCCATCAACAATCGAGAAGAACGACGTTTCTTTTGTGCGGGACTTTGATTCATCTGTGTCATGTGACACCTCCTACAGCTAATCTAACTTGGTTTCATTTTTGATTGTTTGGGTTCTTCATCACCTTCGCAATGCGTTACTTTTCAAACAAAATCAAACGTCAAGATTTCCGCAGAGACGCCCATCCATGAACACCTTCACCACCGCCGTGCTGGCGAGCCTCGCCGCCGGTGCCGCCACAGGCCTCGGGGCTTTGCCCCTCTTCTTCTTTCGCAGTTTCCCGGATCGCGTACGCGACGGCTTGCTTGGATTCAGCGCGGGCATCATGCTCGCCGCGACCGCCTTCTCTCTCATTGTGCCGGGGCTTGATGCCGCAGCCGCAACCTCCGGCGAGGTGCCCGGCGCTCTGATTGTAGCGGCCGGAATCCTGTTGGGCGGTTTGTTCCTCTGGCTCGCTGACACGTTAACGCCCCACGAGCATTTGGTGAAGGGCATGGAAGGTTCGGCCCTGATTGAAGCCCGTAAGTTGCGCCGCGTGTGGCTGTTCGTGTTGGCCGTAACCGTGCACAACTTCCCCGAAGGTTTAGCTGTGGGTGCAGGGTTTGGAGGCGGCGAAGTGGGGCGTGGTGCCGCATTAGCACTCGGCATCGGTGTGCAGAATATTCCTGAAGGGTTTGCGGTGGCGGTGGCGCTTCTGGGCCTCAAGGGGATGACCCGTACCCGCGCCGGTTTGATTGCGTTGGCCTCCGGGTTGGTGGAACCCTTGGGTGCAGTATTAGGAGCGGGAGTCGTCACCGTATCGGTGTTGTTGCTCCCGTGGGGCCTGGCCTTTGCGGCGGGCGCCATGTTGTTTGTGATCAGTCACGAAATCATTCCCGAAACTCACGCCAATGGTCATGAAAAAATCGCCACGGCGGGACTCTTTATCGGGTTTGTGTTGATGATGGTTTTTGATGTCACATTGGGATGAGTCGCCCTCCGACCACACCACCCATAAAAAAAGCCTCCGGAATTTCCGGAGGCTTTTTTTATGCCAACCACAAAATGCCCTTTGTGATTTTCAGTACTTAGAACAGGCCCGGTACGCGCATGAGCACGCCGATCACCAGCACGAGAGCCGCCGCTAAAAGCGCGACGAAGGCCGCATTCACGTCGGTGCCCCGAACATCTTTGGCGGAGACCGCAGGCGTTTCATCCGACTCCGCAGAGGCCGGCAACCACAAGGCCCGCACGATGCGGAAGTAAAACACGAAGGACACCAAGCCCAAAAGAACCGAAACGAGCAGCACGGGGATAAAGCCCGGGGCGGGCACAAAACCCGGTGTAAAGGCTTCGGTCACCACCGCGAACTTGGTGGCAAAACCAGCCGTGAGCGGAATACCCGCCAGGCTGAACAGGAAGATGGTCAGCGCCCCGGCGATCCAAGGATGACGGCGACCCAAACCCTGTAAATCGGCGGGGCCTTCAATGTCGGCACCGCGAGTGCCTAAGGCCGACAACGCGGCGAGGACCCCGACCACCGTCAAGCCGTAGGCGATGAGGTAGGTGATGAAGGCCGCAGCCGAGGAGAGGAACAACGCGAGGATGATAAAGCCCGCGTTGACGGTCGAGGAGAACGCCAAAACGCGTTTGACGCTCAGCTGTGCGCCACGCGAAAGCGCCTGCACATTACCCAGCACAGCGGAGAGCAATGCTGCAGCCAGCAAAAGCGGCATCCAGGTTTCGCTCAAGCCGGCAAACGGACCCCAGAGCAGCATGGCCATCAAACCGAACAACGCGATTTTGGCAGGCGCGGCGATCAGCGACAGCGAAGCGAGGTTGGCGCCTTGATAGACGTCGGCAAGCCACAAATGGAAGGGAGCCGCCGCCACTTTAAAGAGGAGGGCCGCGATGAAGAAGGCCATCGAGGCCTTCACCAACAAGAGTTCGGAGAACGACCCAAGCAACAAATACTCGCGGACCTTCATACCGATGGCATCGAACGACAATGAACCCGTAGCGCCGTACAAGAACGCGATGCCGAGCAAGAAGAGCACGCTGGCGAGGGCGCCGAGCAACAAATACTTTAGACCCGCTTCGTTGGCGCGGCCATCGCGAAAGTTGAACCCGGCCAGAACGTACGAGGGGACCGAAACCAACTCGAACGCGATGAACAAGGTGGCCAAGTCACCCGCGAGCGGCAAATGGAAAATGCCAATGGCCTGCGCGAGCACGACCATGCGAAAATCGGTCGGGCGCACATGAATTTTGGCGAGGTAGGTTGGTGAGGCGAGGACGGCTAAAAACGAAAGGGCCAGACCCGCAGACGCCAGCGGACGACCGATCGCCGTGACGCCGATCGCACCGCCGAAAAACTGTTCTCCGGGCACTAACAACCACAGCGAGGCGATCGCCGACAACCCCAGTGCAAACAAGGTGATCAGCTGCGAAATGGCTTCCACGCCTGGGGTGACGATCCCATCTTTGGATGGTTTCACCACCGCCACAAGCAACAAGGCGGCAAAGCCGAGGAGCAGAGGAAGCTCTGAAAGGACGTAGGCGTTCATCGTGGGTTCCGATCCTTTATCAAGGCATCCAGCCTGCGGCATGGATCAGCGTAAAAGCGCGCTCGAGCGGACGCAACAGCAACATCGGGTAAAGCCCGAACACCAGCCATACGACCGACACCCCGATGGCCAAAAGCGTTTCGCGACCTGAAAGATCGGGTGAACCGTGTTCGAGCGCTTTGACGTCGTCGGTGGGGGTGTGGACGGCTGCGCCGTGGTGAGCGTCCGGGCCCTCGGGTGTGTGTGGGCTGCCGAGCCACACGTTGTGCAACAAGCGTACAAGTGCGGCGGCGCCGATCAGGGCACCAAGGCCAGCCACAAGTGCATACCAGGGCGAAATCGTGTAGGCGGCGAACAAGGTGAGCACTTCGCCGGGAAAGTTGTTGAGGCCGGGCAAGCTTGCCGAGGCAAACACGCCGAGCAACAAAAAGGCATACAGGCGCGGTTGGTGGGCGCGCAGTCCTGAAAGTAGGCCGCGGTCCACGCTCTGTGGGCCACCGTGCTGCGGCACGGCACGCGCGTCGAGAGCAAACAGAAACGCCATCACCAGCGCGTGGCTGAATACCAGCAAGGCTGCACCTGAGAACCCGGCCGAGGTGGAAGCCATGGTGGCCAAGGACGCGGCGGACGAGAAAATGCCCAACGCGAGAATCGATAAGTGCGAGAGCGACGCGTAGGCCAGCATGTCGACGAGGCGATCTTGTGCGAGCATGAGCACGCCGCCGTAGAGCGCACCCGCAGCGGCGAGGGCCAAGAGGATGGGAGCGTACACTTCCAGCTCGACGGGGAAGGCGGGCGCGAGTACGATCAATAACCCGAAAGCACCCATCTTGGACATGGCGGCAGACAACAAGGCGCGGCAGGCGGGCGGGGCCACGTTATAGGTGTCGCGCAGCCAACCGTGGAAGCCCAGCAACGGGAGCTTGACCGCAAAGCCGAGCAAGAACCCCAAGAACACCCAGCCACGCGCGGTATCGGATAAGCCGACGATGGTGGCGGCAAGACCGGTCAAACCGGGGTCGCGGAAGTTCGCCGCACACACCGCGGCGATGGACGCCAACATGGGCAGACTGCCCGCGAGTGTGAACAACACAAAGCGAAGGAGGGCGGGGTAAACCGGGCCGCCGAAGCGGTTACGGCGGCCATGCACGCCAATCCAGAAGTACACCGCAATCAGCGCGGCTTCCCAGAACAAGTAGAACAACAGCAGCGAGTCGACGAGAAAGACCCCGGCGAGGCCGAAAATCAACGCCCACGCCAGCGCGTCTTGTGAACGCGCGTCACGCCCCTGTGCATCGACCGAGCGCACATGGCGCAGCAGCGTGAGCACGATGGGCGGGCACACACCCAAAAGCAACAGGAACATCGCGCCGCGTGCATCTAAGAACAAGCGCGGCTCGAAATCGAAACGCGACACACCGAGGTTGATCGCCCCGGCCGTGGCGGAAATTCCGGCCTGTGAACCCAAGGCGACGATCGAGGTCGCCACGGCAACGGCCGCGTACACCCACGCAAAGGCGAGCGAGAGCGAGCCAGACGAGAGGCCGGGGGCGGCCTTATCGTGCGTTGAGCCGCGTACGGCCAGCACCACAGCCGCGACCAGCGGCAAGGCCAAAGAGGCCGTCAGTAAAACCGAAGCTGCGGCCATTATAGCTGCCTCCACAACAGAACGTAGGCCGCGGCGGCCATGAAGAACAGAATGACCGCAGCGTAGTGGTGCGGTTTACCGGATTGCGCACGGCTCACGAGGGTGGCCGACACGCGGCCGATTGCAGCCGCAAGGTGCAACACGCCGATGAAAATGTTTTCGACAACCAAACGCAGCACCCAAGCCAAAAGCTTAAGCGGCAATACGATGATGAGCGCGTAGAGGTCGTCGAACCAGAATTTACGGTCGAGCGGGCCGCGGCCACGCCAGCCGAGGTGCGAGAGCGCCGCGAGCACCGTGGTGCGGCGTGCGTTTGATGAGAATACGAAGTAGGTCAGCGCGGCGAGTACGATATTGAGCGCGATAAAGGGTGCCACATGGTCCCAATGAATATGCTCGGCGTGACCGTGGCCCGCCGTAACCCACGAGGTGAGGGCCGGGCCGGCGCTGAAGAGCGCAAACGCAGGTGAGGCGATGGCGAGTGCAATCAAAACCAGGCGAATCGCCGGGCTGGTCTCGCGCGCCTCTCCGGAATGCGCGTCGTGATGCGCATCGTGATGGTGATCATCAGGAGACGCAGGCGCGGCGGAGGACTTCTCGCCATTGAGATAGCCGAGCAAGCGGAAGAGGTACAGCGCCGAAAGCGTTTCAACCGCGAGCACCACCCAGTACAACACGTTGCCCGAAACACCGAGGCCGAAGCCGTTGAACGTGGACAGTCGTACAGACTCAAGTACGGCTTCTTTGGTAAAGAAACCGGCGGAGAGGTACGGAATCAGGCCCGCACCGCCGAGGCAACCGACCCAGAACGCAATGCGCGTGACGGGTAACGTTTTAAGTACCCCGCCGAGTTTGCGCGCGTCTTGCTCGTGGTGAGCCGCGTGAATCACGCTGCCCGCCGAGAGGAACAACAAGGCCTTGAAGAACGCATGGCCGAGCAAATGCAACATGGCCGCCTGCGCTGAACCAGCGGCGAGGGCCAAGAACATGAGCGCGAGGTTCGAGAGCGTCGAGTAGGCCAAAATCTTTTTGATGTCGGTTTGCGTGAGCGCCATGAACGCGCCGACCACCAAGGTGACCACGCCGCATATGGCGATGACGAAGCGGGCTTGCGGCACGGCAGCGTAGAGCCAATCGAGGCGCATGATCAGATAGATGCCCGCGGTCACCATGGTTGCGGCGTGGATGAGCGCGCTCACGGGTGTCGGGCCGGCCATCGCGTCGGCGAGCCACACGTGAAGAGGCGCTTGCGCCGACTTGGCGAACGCGCCGCCCAGGAGCAGGAAGGCCGCGAGAACCGCGAGGTGCTCGCGGCCGG
>JBIIWL010000241.1:0-3377 GCA_044338885.1 Fibrobacteria bacterium | reverse complement strand
TCATCTTGTTCAGCTTGGCGGCGCTTTTGCCGCTGACCTCGAGCATTTCGGCCACGGCCTCGGTGCGGGAGATGACGAAAATCTGATCGCCACGGTTGATGACGCTGTCATGGCGGGGAATCAAGGTTTGGACCCCGCGCAGAATGCACACCACGCGGTAGGAGAATCCCTCTTTAGGTTGAGGAATATCCTGAAGTTTTTTGCCGATCAGCGGACTGCCCGGGTCGACTTTTAGACCGAGCAATTGCATGCGACCATCGGCGAGGTCAAGGACTTCTGTGGCTGCCGAGCGGCGGATCAGCCGCACGATTTCCATGGCCGCGATGCCTTCGGGGTAAATCACGAGGTCAATCCCGAAATCAGCGGCGCCGGCAGGCCCCTTGGCGAAGAGGAATTCGGGATCTCGGACCCGCATGATCTTTTTGCGTGCGCCCAGACGTGACGCTAACATGCAGGCGACGAAGTTCACTTCTTCCGAAGACGTGACCGCGATGATCATGTCCGCTTTGTCAGCCCCTGCTTTTTGCAAAATGTTGATGCGTGTGGCGCTGCCCTCAATCGTGAGCACATCCAAGGTGTCACCGGCGCGTCGCAGGTTTTCCGGATTGGTATCCACCACGGTGATGTCATGGTTTTCTTGGGCCAGAATGCGCGCCAAGTAGGTTCCGATTTCTCCCGCACCGACGATGACGAT
The DNA here is from genome assembly GCA_044338885.1 of Fibrobacteria bacterium. Classification (GTDB taxonomy): domain Bacteria; phylum Fibrobacterota; class Fibrobacteria; order UBA11236; family UBA11236; genus UBA11236. The sequence goes on along the minus strand of JBIIWL010000241.1, from coordinate 2,683 downwards.
TTTCATGAATGGTTCCTGGTGCGAGACAATGGTTGGATTGTCGCGTTAAGGCCAACAGGGCCCCGACAATGCTCCGCTAAAGCGGCGGGAGCATACTGTATCATTCCGGCGGATCGGAAATGTGGTTGCGGCATAAGAGGGGTGAAAAGATAGATGTCGGCGCATGGGGCGCAACACCGGTTCAAGAGGGGACTCGAAACAGACAAAACGAATGGTTTATGCTTGAACGGCCCGACCGGCGGCAATGCCTCACGCGTGCCCATCGCCCCGTGCGGCGTGCAATAAAACCATGGACCGAGCCGCTGCTTCCGCTCGATCTTGTTGTTCAAGCCGAAGGCCTGCCCCAACGGGGGCGATATCATCGGGCGAAGACCGCGAGGTGTCCACCACGCGGTTCCACACAAAGCCGGGCGGCAATTGGGGCAAATGGAACAGCAAGGCCTCGTCTTCCGTATTCAACATCAGGTACCACAACGGTTCTTTACCCGGGTTCACGGTCATGGCCCACGTCCCATGCGACGGGGTCGCGTGCAGCATAAAGGCGGCATGTCGGCCGGTAGGTACTTGATCGATGGGCCAGGGTTTGCCGGCGGGTGTGTAACCTTGCCAGCAGCGATCCCACATTCGGTTTTGCGGCGAACCCCACGCTCCGGGAGGAGCGATGAGCTTGCGCCAGCCAATCGCTTCGCGGGCAAATCGGAAAAAGTCTGATTGTGTTTCGGTTCTGGTCCAATCGAACCAAGAGACGCCATTATCCTGGCAGTAGGCGTTGTTGTTGCCCTGCTGCGTCCGCAGAAATTCGTCACCGCCCAGCACCATGGGGGTGCCTCGGGCGAGCAGCGTCAGTAAGTAAAGGTTACGCGCTTGTCGGGCTCGCAAGGACTCGATCGCCAAGCCTTCGGGGGTATTCGTAGAAATCAGGCCTTCGTGACCGCAGTTCCAACCGTTATTCTCATGGCTCCCATCTCGGTTATCTTCGCCGTTGGCGAGGTTGTGCTTGTGACCGTAGGTCACTAGATCGCGCAAGGTGAACCCATCGTGGGCCGTCACGAAGTTAATGCTGGTCCAGGGTTCGCGTCGCGCGCCGGCAAATTGCCCGGGCGACCCTTCGAGTTTTTCACGAAGGCCCGGCAGTAAACCGTGGTCGCCGCGAACCCATCGGCGCACCACATCGCGGAAGTCATCGTTCCACTCCATCCAAAGGCGAGGGAATCGCCCGGTCGCATGCGCGGCGATGTCCCAGGGCTCGGCGATTAAAATCGTACGGTTTAAAACCGGGTCTTGCGCCACGGCTGTAAAGAACGGGGCTTGCGCATCAAAACCATGCCCTCCGCGCCGGCCGTGCACCGTGGCGAGGTCGAAACGGAACCCATCGACGCGTAGGTCCGCGGCGAAATAGCGTAATGAATCCATCACCAGGCGCAGCGCCGCGCCGCTCCCGAAGTCGACCGTATTCCCGCACCCTGTGAAGTTATGGTAATAGCGCGCCGGTTCGTCTTCGGGTCCTGTGAGCGAGTAGTACGACGTGTTGTCGAGGCCGCGGAGAGACAATGTAGGCCCACGCTCGCTGCCTTCGGCTGTGTGGTTGTACACAACATCCATAAGCACGAGAATGCCCGCGCGGTGCAACTCGCGCACCATGGTTTTGAACTCATTCAGTTCGCAGCCGGGTGAGCGCGCCGACCCATAGGTCGCTTCAAGCGCGAAAAACGAAGCGGTGTTGTAACCCCAGTAATTCACCAAACCCCGTTCGAGCAAAAGGTCTTCGCTGTACTTGGCGTGGATCGGTAAAAGCTCAATGGCGTTGATCCCGAGCGACTTCAAGTAGGGGATTTTTTCGATAAGGCCCAAGAATGTGCCTGGCTCCGCGACACCCGAAGACGGATCGCGGGTAAAGCCACGCAAATGGACCTCGTAAATCACGAGATCTTCCCGGCCGATCACGGGTGCACTCACACCTTGCCAGTCGAAGTCGTCTTGGGTGATCAGGCCGCGCGGCATAAAGGCTCGGCTCGGCCTGTGGTCGCGCATGAGGTCGGCGTCCAAGCCCGCGCCGGGCGCATGGCCGCACAAAACACCATCATCGTTATTGAATCGCCCCGTCAGTGCGCGCGCATAGGGGTCAATCAGAAATTTGCTCGGGTTAAACCGGTGCCCCTGGCGCGGGTCGAAGGGCCCTTCAGCATGAAACCCATACTGCCATCCCGCACCGATCCCCGGCACGAAACCCTGAAAGACGTGGCCTCGGCAGTCGGGCAGGGTTAGAATATCCGAGGGCTCACGATCGGGGGCAGAACCTGGCGGGAATAAGGCGAGATGAATACTCCGCGCATTTTCGGAATAAACCGCGAAGCGCACACCGTTTTCCAGAATTTCCGCCCCAAGGCGGTCTGTCCGGCATGACTCGATTTTGAGACCCGATCCGGCAGCCGTAGGCGTGATGAAAAGGTCCGCATCGTGCGCGGCCAAGGCGTCGGCCTCTCCGGTCGGAGAGGGCATCGCGCCGGTGATGCCGGGTTCTTTTGAGTTCATGAATGCGGGATTTCTGCGTCTTTACACAATGGGACTTAGCATTTGCAGGGCCTATGGGCAAGATGGGTGGAGGGATAAGTCTTACTGAAACTCCGGACGTCTCGCGGAGACAGGGGAGGGAACCCGAACCAAATCACAATTCAAAAGATTT
>JBIIWL010000135.1:0-5544 GCA_044338885.1 Fibrobacteria bacterium | reverse complement strand
ACGGCCTCCGGGTCGGCCGATGTGGTCAACTGCAGTAATTGGACCACGGCCGGCACCTCGTTTTACGCCAGTGCCGGCACGCCGTCGCTCACGCTTGCCGATGGTGCCGGGTGGATGGCCAAGGGTGGCAATGCCCCCGCGTGCGGTGGCAGCCTCCGTCTTTACTGTTTTGAACAGTAAGTCATTCCCTTCATAAGACTTTAGACGAATCGCTTTGACTTCGGAGTACACGACTATGAAGTTCGCACCTCAATGTAAACACGCAGATCAACGTGCATCGAAGTGGGCCATACTCCTCAGTGCAGGATTGAGCCTCTTCGTCCTCTCGGGCTGCCTCAGCGATTCGGAGACCGCCGCACCGCGGCGTCTGTTCGCCACGAGCCAAGCCTACACCGGTGATTTTGGGGGCGTTCAAGCCGCGGACTCAATTTGTAATACGCTTGCCAAGGCCGCCATACTCGGCGGTACCTGGAAATCATTCCTTTCTGATTCTTCTGCGGGGGCCTTGGCTCGCCTTCAAGAGGTCGGCCCCTGGTACCGCGTTGAAGCCACGGGTTTGCGTACCACCAAGGTTTTCAATAATCGCACGGGCTTTACCGTGGGGGCGCTGGCGTCGGTGAATAATGAATACGGGGCCGCTCTGCCCACCAACATCCGCGTGTGGACCGGCACCCGGGCTGACGGCTTGGTCGATGGCTCTCAGACCTGCTCCAACTGGACCAGTACGGTGGGGTATGGCACCGATGGCAACCCCAACGCGCTCCTCGCCAACGGCCCTAAATGGATGTACTCCGCCGAAGGTGCGGCGCCCTGCACGTTGGCCAAAAGACTTTACTGTTTCGAGCAGTAAAGTGCTCTCAAAACTCTGAAGCGAAAGACCGCTTAGAACCCGAAGGGCCCTGGCGCGCGGGCTGATTCCGCCCCGAACCCTTGCGCGCCCACCAACGGGACAAAACGACACTCCCCCAAATCAGACTCCACAAACCGGTCGCCCACGCGGTCAATCCGCAAAAGACGTTGCGTCTCTCGCCCTCCGACGGGGATCACAAGTCGCCCCCCATCGGCCAATTGCTTCTTCAGCGCATCAGGGGCCACCGGGGCTCCCGCCGCGACGAGGATGCGGTCGTAAGGTGCCCAACTTTCCCAACCGAGACTGCCGTCCCCGGCCTTATAAATCACATTGCGAAACCCCAATGATTCGAGCACGCCTTGAGCCCGGCGTGAGAGCTCGGGCCAACGTTCGATGGTGTAGAGTCGCGGCGTGTAATGTGCCAGCACAGCAGTTTGATAGCCCGAACCTGTGCCGATTTCCAAGATTTTATCACCACGACCCGGGGCGAGTGCGTGAGTCATCATGGTGACAATGGTCGGTTGCGAAATGGTTTGACCCAGGCCGATGGGCAGTGCGGCGTCATCGTAAGCGGCGTGCTGCTGCGCCGAATCGAGGAAGGCGTGACGAGGCAACGACTCCAGAATTTTCCGCAACGGTTCATCCTGGATGCCCAAGCGTTCGAAGACTGTACGCGCCATGCGGTGGCGGGCGTGCGTCAGCGCGTCCATGCCATGCCCCGTGGGCCAAAGGCCATCCGCAGAAAACGCAACGTGTCGCGAACCAAATTCATGTGACTTCCTTCACCGCTATAAATCGTTTTCACCGGGACCGGCTCGATCGCCCAACCGCGACGTGCCGCGACGATCATAGCCTGAGATTCCCATTCAAATCGCCCCACTGGGGGCAAAATCGCTGTCAGTTCAAGCCGATAGGCACGATAGCCGCATTGAGCATCAAACACGGGCACACCGGCCAGACGCGAAATCAGCCACGTCGTAGAGGCGTTACTGAAGCGTCGATGCCAGGGCATCGGCGTCCCCTGACGTTGGCGCACCCCCGCCAAAATTCCGGTCGTCTGCAAAGGCGACGCGGACAGAAATCCTTCGAGGTCATCCGGGAGGTGCTGACCGTCGGCATCGAGCGTAATGACCCATTCTAGGCCCAGCGTATCGCGGGCATAGGTCAAACCGGTCATCAGGGCCGCGCCCTTGCCACGATTCTCGGTGTGGCGCACCACGTGTACACCGGACGAACTATACGCCGCGGCCACGTCTGCTGTAGAATCCGAGGAGCCATCATCCACCACCACAATCGGGGTGCCCGGTACTGTGTCCCGCAACCCCTCCAAAACCCGCGGTAGTGACCGCGCGGCGTTATACGCCGGAATGAGTAAACCATGTGGTCGAGAGCGGAGAAGCGATGACATTTGAAACAAAAGGTAGCTGATGGGAAGCGGTCAGCGGTCAGCGAGCAGCAGTCAGCACTCAAGAGTCGACGAGAAGGAACGTGGACCGAACGGGAGGGATCGGCTAGGCGAAACCAAACGTGTTGTGGTTTCCGCTGATCGCTGATAGCTGACGGCTCTCACCCCTTCACCAACCCATACTTCCCTTCCCCGAAGGTCAACTTCACCCCCCCCGTCAAGGTCACCGCGCCGCGTTCCTGCAACGCGCGCAACCCAGCTTCGGGGTTTTCGCCGTATCGAGAGTGATGCTCCAACAAAATCAGCGCCGAGGCGCGTCCGCTGGTCAGCGCTTTGCGCGCCGTGTCTGCCTCGCGGAACTCACGCAGCCGCATCGACCAAGTGGGATCGATAAAATGAGGGCGGTAGGTGATATGGGGGAAGGCTTTATGAATCACCTTAAAAGCATTCAAGTTTTCTCGGCTGTCATCAAACAGGGAAATATCGTTGTAGCCCCGCGCCGCGAGGTCTTGACCGATCACCAGCGCTTTGCGTTCAGGCACCGACAACTTGGAAAAACTGCGCCCCGAAAAATGGTCACGCAGGCCTTCAGGAACCTCGATGGCGTCCTTGTACTTCAGAAAGCGCTCGTCAGACAGGTTAAAGATCAGGGAGTTTTTTAAGCGGATGCCGAACACACCCTGAAACAGGCGGATCAAAAACGGCGCGTGGAGGCGCTTATCGCCCCGTGCCGTGAGAATCGCGAAATCACTCCGCGTCCCGTTTTTCAAGAGTGTTTGGATGATTGTGCGCGTGTACCCCACGGGCTCACCCTGAGCGAGCAAACCCACATCACCAAAATCTCGAAAGTCATACCGGTCCCCGTCCTCAAGCTCATGGGTCGTGAACTGGGCCGGCGTCAAGCGTTTGGTTTCGAGACCTTGAGCGTCCAAAACCCTTACCGTCGCAGCGGTGCGGATGAGCGTATCGTCAAGGTCGAAAACGTGGATCGAGCGGCGCACAGGATGGGCAAGAGGCATGGGGGGTAGAATTTACATCGAGGACCGTAAGCGAGGTTAAAACGGCACGTGCGAAGACCAACATCGCCCGGGTAAGGGGCAGTCTACCGGGTGTGGTCGCTGAAACTCACGTCGAGCCGTTCCCTTCTGGTTTCATATTTCATCTTTAAGATTTCAACCTCTCCTCCCCCAATTCCTAACTTCCCCCTCGTGTTCACCCCTCTGTGCAAACTGTTTTACTTCTTGCAGCGCAAGCCGGGCTGGCTTTTGCTCGTGGCCTTCGCGGCCACGGCGCTGGCGCTGACGCCTTTGCGTAAACTTGAGGTGCGCGCCTCAGCCACGGATCTGTTACCGCGCGAGTGGGAAAGCGTCAAAGCGTGGCAAAATTTTGGCCGAAAATTCGGCAGCGCGGGACACCTTTCGGTCGTGGTGCACTCTGCCGACCCGGCGCGCAACGTGGCACTCATCGAAGGCCTCGCGGCCCGATTGGCACAGCACCCTGGCGTCAACTTTCTGGAATACCGTACAGAGGCCGCCTTTTACCGGCGGCACAAATTGCTGTACGTCTCTCTCGACGACCTCCGTGAGGTTGAGCGGCGCGTTAAGTCGGACTTCTGGCTTAAAAAGCCGACACGCAATCCGCTGCTGGCCAACCTGCTAGACGCGGATGAAAAGGCCAATGATTCGGGGGCCGCACGCGCCGCATCCGACGCTGAAGGCTTCGAAGATTTGGAGGCCAAGTACTTCGGCCGCCTGAAAGACCTGATCGGCGCGGCGGATTCGACAACCTTGGTGTTGCGCATTTACCCCGCATTCGACGTTTCAGACGTTCACGCCTGCCGCGCCTTCGTCTCCGCCGTAGACTCGGCCGTGGCGGCCAGTGACCACACAAACGAAGGCTTGGCCCCTGAAGTGCTTTTCACCGGCGAGGTGGTGCGCACGATTCAAAACGAAGGCAAGCTGTTCAGTCGTGTGCTCGGTACCACGCGCCTTGCCTTGTACCTCTCCGCCGCCCTATTGCTCATCAACTTCCTGCGGTTTGCGGCGGGGGCCTTGCTCGCCCTCGTGCCCGTCAGCATGGCGGTGATTTGGACCGCGGCCCTAACCCATCTGTGGCTGGGGCCTCTCGGCATCGTATCCGCGCCCCTAAGCCTGCTCCTGATCGCTCTTGGCCTGAGCGGGGCCGTGCACCTGCTCGCCCGATACTCCGAAGAACGACGCAAAGGTTTGGGCGCGGAAACCGCTTTTGAAACGATCACGCTCGAGACGGGCCCGGCCTTGGCCGCCGGCTTATTAACCCTGGCCGCGGCCTTCCTCACCTTTAGAGCCACCGAGTTTCGCGCCCTGGCCGACTTCGGGCTCGTGGCCGGAATCGGCATGGTCAGCACCGTCGTCGCGATGCTCGCGGTCTTCCCCAGCCTGCTGCGGCTGGTCGAACCAACCGGCCTGCTCAATCCTCTGGGCAAGCGCCTGTATAATACGGCTGCGTCCGAACACGCCTTTAAGCCCTACCGACACGCCCGCCTGTTTTTGGTTATAGCGGCCATCCTCACCCTCGTGCTCTTGCGCCATGGGCCGCAATGGCGCTTTCTCCACGACTTTGATGCCCTCGGGTTTACCCAGGACCCCAGTGCGCGCGCGGATAGCTTGCTCCGTGCCGCCGGGGAAGACCTCCCCACACCGGCCGTCTATTTGGCCCCGGACGCGGCCACGGCTCTGGAAATCGCGCACGTCCTACGCGACCGCCAGGCGACCTCGTCGCGCTCTGCCCTAGGCGATGTGACCACTTTGCGCGACCTCTTACCCGCGCAGCAGGCCGAGAAACTCCGCATCATCCATGAAATTCGGAGCAGCCTCACCCCACAGGTGATCGCGCGGGCGCGGGGCCCTTTGCGGGCAAGCTTGACCTCCCTGTCCGAGGAATGGCCCACCCGCCCTCTCACCGTGAATGACTTACCTGATACATACCGGCGTAAGTTCATAGGCCCCAGTGCTTTAGAAGATTCCGCAAACACGCAGGTGAGCCCGGGTGGAGTCTTCACATACGCCTTCCCGGCGCGCGATAGCACCCAAGAGACCAACCTCCTCCTCTTCGCCCATGAAGTTCGAACGGTGCAAACTCGCGATGGTCGCGCGTGGCATGCCGGGGGGTGGCCCGTCGTGTATGGTGACCTCGTCTCGCGCATGCTCCCCGACACGCGCAAGGCCATGGCCTATGGGCTTACGGTCATTTTCGCCATATTATGGGTCACGGTGGGCTCGTTCAGAGGGGCCGCTATACTTTTCCTTCC
>JBIIWL010000010.1:0-17657 GCA_044338885.1 Fibrobacteria bacterium | reverse complement strand
CGATCAGCGGTCAGCAGAAAACAGGAAAACAGTGCCGCGATGTAGTCGTGTTCTCCTGATCGCTGATCGCTGACGGCTCTGTCCTCAGTCCCAATCCTTCGACGATCTGGTTTTCTTTTTCGCCGCGTGCTTGGCTTTTTCGTCCAGCACATTGCGTTTAGAAGACCACGTTTTTTTGGTCGCTTTGCGCGGCTTGACCACCACGTTGAGTGCGGCCACCTTCTCCCGAATTTTTTGAAGGCAGATCATGCGGTTCTGCCACTGGCTGCGCGATTCTTGGCTGGTGACGGTGATGCCCGTGGGGCGATGATGAAGCCGCACCGCGCTATCGGTTTTATTGATATGCTGGCCGCCCTTACCCGAGGCGCGATGCGCGTCGAAGTCGCACTCCGAGAGCAGCGCGTCGTCGTCTTCAGGCAGCAAGATGGGCATGGGGGGTAAGATAATTCCCTGTTGACCCTACTCTGTAGTTGTCGCCCTTCGTGTCAAACGATTCTACCGTCGTTGGTACGCAGACTGGGGGCCTTACGAGGCGTTGGTACCTTACCAACCGGACGCGGCATTGGTATGGCGTGTGAGACTTCCGGGATGTTTTAAAACATCCAGAAGGCCTGCACACCATTCCTAGGAAATGCCAACAGGGCATCGTGACATTCCTAGGAAAGGTCTCAATGCGGAGGTACCAACTTCAAAAGAAGGCCAACTACCTACATTTCCCCCAATGTCTTCCCCTACCACCCCCACTTGGTTCATCACCGATGTCGACGGCACATTGCTCGACGACTATAACGAAATCCCCCCCGAGAACCGCGCGGCGCTCGAGCATCTTAAGGCGCAGCGGATCCCGGTGGTGTTGGCGACCGGACGCCGCTGGACCACGCTGAAGCGCGTGTTGGATCGTCTCGAATTATGGCCGCTAGTCGACTACGCCATCGCCAATAACGGGGCCTTGATCAAAGATTTAAAGACGGGCGTACTGCTGCATCACCAGTCGTTTGACCCCGCCCTGCTGCTGGGGGCCGCCGACGCGCTCGCCACCCTCGGGTGGGACCCGATCGCCCTCGCGTATTCACCCGACGGCGGGCCCGATGTCTACCACCGCCGCCTCAGTTTGCGCAACGGCGATTTCACCGCCAAGAACGACGGCTATTGTGTTCTCATTACGGACTTTCGCGAGCTTGAAGAGCGCGCGGTAGTCGAGTTGATCATGATTGGGAGCGAGGCCGACCTGACGCGTGCTCAAGTCGCCCTCAAAGATATGCCGCTTGAAACCGCGCTGATCAAGAACACATACTACGCCGATTACATGCTGGAGATCACACCGCTCGGCGTCTCGAAATTCGAAGGTGCCAAAAACCTAGGTGAGCGATTGGGCCTCTCGGTGACCGGCTCATCAGGGGCGCTGGCCATCGGCGATTCGGCCAACGACTTGCCCCTCTTGCGCGAGGCCGGTCGCGCGGTAGCCATCCCGCATGCCCCGGCGTTTGTACACGAGGCCGCACACGAATCAGGGAGCGTGGCCGAGGCCGTGCGCCGCTGGTTCCCCGCCTAGCGCGGCCGCGATCCAATCACGGGCCGCCGTCGCGGCGGCGCGCCTGTCGGTATGGCCCGTTGTGGGTTCTGCAAAGTGAGTCTTCACGGTCACACCGCGCGCACACAGCAGGTGCCAAAAGTGTGGTAAAAACGTCGCGTCACCCGTCCATGCGGCCAGGTCATGCGGGTCGCGCGCCGTGCGTGCACCATAGGAGAGGGCCACAGCCTGCACCGGTGTTTCGCGTCGATTAGCCCCCCGTAGCGCGGGCTCAAACAGCGATGAATGGAAGGGCCCCACGGTGCGGCCATCGGTCGTTGTGCCTTCAGGGAAGACGATCACCGCACGGTTATCTGCAAACAGATGCGACATTTTCGTGCTGACTTCGGCGACGGCGCGCGACCGCGTGCGGTCCAAAAAGATCGTGCCGACCGATCGACCGAGGTATCCGAGAATAGGCCAGGTTGCGAGATCGTCTTTAGACACAAACAGCGCGGGTGACGTGGCAGACAGCACGATGATGTCGAGGTACCCGATATGATTGCCCACACGCAGCGAAGGGGCCGGGCACGGTGTTCCCAGTACGGTCACCCGAATGCCTAACAACACACACAACCCGCGCGACCACAGATGCAGCGTCATCGCGCCACCGGCAGCCCGCCGCCGGTGTGGTAAAAACACCCGGCAGACCAACCACACCGCCCCCACCCCCAACGTCCACACTACAAAAAGGACTGCGCGTATTGTCCCACGCACCATACCGATCATGTCACCAACCCGTCAGGTACGCTCACACTCTTGTCCTCTCCACCAGTCTCTTATGTAAGGGCGAGCTACTTCTCGCCCTTCGTTCCGTGATCCGAGATCACGAAACGAATCGACGGAACAACCCCGCCGGCATGGCCTCAACGTCAAGCAACACCAAATAGTCGATGGTCTTAAAGGCGCGGTCGAGCGCCGGCTCGCCGCACACGCTGCCGCCCAAGTTCAAATAGCCTTGCAGCAGGCGCGGAATTTCAGGGACCTCGGCGATCACAGGCAAAGACGCTGGCGTACGGCACTCCCATCCCGGACGCGGCTCCACGCGAATCTCCGGATGCAGATGCCCGTTCGACGACAGTTCGCGATACAAGACGAGACCTTCGATCGGGTCTTGACTCGTTAGCGAGCACGCGCCAAACAAATAGCGCTTCGCATTCCACAGCAAATAATTCGCGAGCCCCTTCCACAGCAGGTGCAGCACCTGGCCGTTACGGTGCGCACGACCAATGCATGCACGCCCCACCTCCACCGCCTCCTCGCGGATAGCCTCAGGCAATTCCGCAATGCGGAATTCCTGATCGGTGTAGAACCCGCAACCGGTGCGCGCCATGGCCGCGGTTTGCAGGCGGTAGGTGCCCACGCACTCACCGCTGTCTTTATGACGGACGAGCAAGTGGTGGCATTGTGCATCAAAGGCATCGAGGTCGCGACCCGTGCGGGCCGATTCATCGAGGCCTTCTCCCAATTCAAGATTGTAAACATCGTAGCGGAGGCGCAAAATTTCGTCCAGCTCTTGCGGCGTCGACGCGAAGTGCAAGCGGTATTCGCCGCGCTCGAGCACCATGGGCGGAATGCCGGGGGCATGACGCGGGTAATCGGCAAACGCCGATTCCAGTTCGACGGGGATCGGCGCCACGGCGGGGGCGTCTAAGCGGGCGAGGTTGTAGAGCGATTCGGACATATCCGGCCTTTCTTGTACCGCAAACCGCTGTGCCGATGATGACTTGTGATGAGCCGTCGGCGCGTGTTTGTGGGTACAGGCATAGTGTAGCCGGGCGGTGTTGTGGGCTTGTTTCAGGGCCGTATGGCGACTGTTTCAGCGGCCAAAACGGAGCAAAATCGGCAACAATCAGGGGGGGGCCCTCTCCCCACCCCCACCCCCTCTCCCAAAGGGAGAGGGGAGTAAGATGGCGTTTGGATGCAGCAGGATTTGAACCGGTTCGCCGGGTTATTGGGGAGGGCCGGCACCGCCAGGTAGGGTGTTCCCCTGCCTGGCCTCCAGCTGATTTGACGACGCGGGGCGTGTTCTTTATATTACCAAAAGGTTATGAATAAAATTTACGGTATTCCCACTCACACCGCGCCTCGTGCAACTCTCGACGAGGACCGCCTCGATGCGGTGTTTATGGCGCTGGCCGACCCCACGCGCCGCGCGATCTTGGCGCGGCTCGCTGGTGGCGAGGCGACGGTGAACGAACTCGTAGAGCCCTTTCACATGAGTCAACCCGCAATCTCGAAGCACCTTAAAGTGCTGGAGCGCGCGGGGCTGGTGTCGGGCGGCCGCGAAGCGCAACGTCGCCCGCGCCGCCTCGAGGCGGCACCTATGGCCGCGGCCAACGAGTGGCTCGAATCGTACCGTCAGTTTTGGGAAGCGCGGTACGCGCGTCTTGATACGCTGCTGGCCTCGCTCGTGGCGGCCGAAAAACGCCCGCGTCGCGCGGGCAGCACCCGGAAGTCCAAACCCTCAACCCCCAACAAAACCCGCCCGCACACAGGAGATCAATCATGAGCGCTCAGACCATAAAAATGACGACAGACAATGATCGTACCATCGTCTTGACACGCGAGTTTGCAGCGCCTCCACGCCTTGTGTGGGACGCGCATACGAAGGCGGAACTGGCCGTGCAGTGGTTGGGTGGTTTCGACGGCTGGTCGATGAAGGAGTGCACAATCGATCTGCGTGTGGGTGGCAAAGCCCGCTATGTGATGCATGACTCAAACTCGGGTACCGAAATGGGTTGGTCAGATACGTTCACCATCGTGGAGCCGCATACGCGTTTGGCATTCACGGAAATTTTCGATGAGGATTGGACCGGCGGCGAGACGCTGAACACATGCGTGTTCAAGGAGCACGCTCCCGGCAAGACACTCTTTGAGATGACGATTCTGTTCACGTCACACGAAGCGCGCGAAGAAGCGCTCAAGATCAACTTCGTGGAAGGTATGGAACTCAGCTATTCGCGAATGGACGAGCTTATGGCGACAGGTTCGGTCGCGTAACAAGCTCTCGCTCCAGCTGATATCATTCAATAAAAAAGGGGAGGTGAACCAGTGGCTCGCCTCCCCTTCGATTCAACACTCAGGTCTCAGGATTTTCTGTGTTCCTGTCTTATCCTGACCGCTGAGAGCTGACAGCTTACCCCAACGTCTTCACGTATTCCGCTTCCGTCTGTGCATACACCTTCGCAAAGGCTGCGTAGGCGGCCGCGTGTGCGGGGTTGGGTTGCAGCGTGTACGTGGCCTTCACATGAGGCTGCGTGAGCGCTTCATACGACGCGGGGGTGCCCGCTTCACGCAGCGCTGCCGCTTGCGCGCACACCGCCGCACCGAGCGCCGCGGAATTCGAGGTCTCTTGGCGCATCACCGGCACGCCGAACACGTCGGCCATGATTTGCAGAATCTCGCGGTTGTTCGACGCGCCGCCGGTAGCTTGAATGCGCATCGGCTTCTCGCCCATCCACTCGGCGTGCAACAGCATGCTCGTCATTTGCGCCTCGACTACGGCGCGCACTTCGGCTTCCACATCGCCTTCGTCGAAGCCGTAACGCTGCGCGCCGGCCTTCTGAATATGCGGCACGATTTCGGTGCCGAAGTAGGGCAACAGCACGCGGCCGTTATTGCCCGGCGGCGTGGCGCGTAAAATTTCGGAGAACTGCTCCCAGCTCAAGCCGTGCTTTTGACGCACGGCTTCGCGCGCAAGCGAGCCGTTCTTGTACACCGAGATGGCCATATAGCCGCCGGTGGGGCTACCGAACACGTGCGACGCGCCGCTCGGGTCGGTGCTGACGTTGCGCATGAAGGCAAACACGGTGTCGCTCGTGCCGAGCGAAATACCGAGCGCGCCACCAGACACGAGGCCAAGGCCCACGAGGCTGGCGGGGTTGTCGCCGGTACCCGGCAGCACTTTGCAGTCCGCCGAGAACCCGAAGCGGCTCACGAAGTAAGGCGAGATGGTGGAGGCGACTTGGTCTGATTCGAGAATGGGCAAGAGCTTAGACGCCAGGCCGGGCGCGGTGGCCTCCAGCGCGGCAGGGCTCCACTGGCGTTTCGCGATGTCCATCAAGTTCATGCCCGCGCCATCACCGGGGTCAACGGGGACGATGCGCCCGGCCAACAAGGAAGGGATGAAGCTCGAGACCAAGCAGATGTGCGCCGTGGCCTGGTAGTGCTCGGGTTCGGTTTTGTAGAACTTGCGGATTTGCGGGCCGGTGAAACGCTCAAAGGCTTTCGAACCGGTGAGCGCGCACACGGCGTCCGAGCCACCGAGCGTCGCCGTGATCTCGGCGCATTCGGCTGAGGTGCTGGAGTCCATCCAAATCGGGGAGGTCTTGCGCGAGTATACGAAGTCGAGTTGCGGCGCGAGCGCCTTGGAGGCATCCAAGCCGGCCAATGCCGTTTCAGCGGAGGCATTGAGGTAGACCGAACCATGTTGCTGGCCCGAAAACCCGATGGCCGCCACCTTATCCAGCGGCGCGCCCTGCTTCTTCAGCAGCGATAACGTTTCTTCCAGAGCCTTCACCCACAGTTGCGGCGGCGTATGCACTTCGCCGCCTTTACCCGCCAATACGCCATTCCGCGTCCCGAATTCGGGAAAGTGTTCGTCAAAGTTGAGGCTACGCTCCATCAGAATCTTGGTGGAGGTCGGGTCGCCCGGGATGCTCTGCTCCAAAAGCAGGGCGGTGAAACTTTGGGTGGAACAGTCGAGTCCGAGGAAGAAATTGGCCATGGTTCGTTTCGTGTCTAAGGGTGTTCTTGGTTTAAAGCTCGTTGGCGTAGGGCGGGCACAGCGTGGGATTGCTGCGGGGGACTATGCGACCGCCCCCCGTGCCGGATCGTCGCCAGGCTGCTAAAAATACCCTTATCGCACGGTTTTGGGTGTACTGTCGGGCGATCTGTATTCGGGTTATATTTTTGCACGCGTGGGGCAGTTATTCCAGCAGTTACAGGCCCCATGGCGATCCCTAGCCCCCCTTTTTTTGGGGGATGGGCTTATTCGGTTTCTGTCCTCTTCTGCACTGTGCCATCCAAGTCCCGCAAACGCGGATAATGTGGCGATTTTAGCGACGAGGCGGCTCTCCCGACACATTCCAAGTTTTCAACTTTCGCCAATCGTGAAAGTGGAAAATTCTTAAAGGGCTTTTGGATGAACATTTACGTCAGCAACATTTCTTACACAGCCACCGACGAAGCGCTTCAAGAGGCCTTTGCCGCCCACGGCGCTGTCGAATCCGCGCGTATCATCCGCGACCGTCTTAGCGGCCGCTCGCGGGGCTTCGGCTTCGTCGAAATGCCCAACGAAGAAGAAGGCCGCAAGGCCATCGAAGCCCTCGCGGGCGTCGAGCTTATGGGTCGCGCCATCAGCGTGCGCGAAGCGCGCCCCAAAGAAGAAGGCAACGGTGAGAAGGGTGAGAAAAGCGAACGCGGCGAAAAGGGCCAGAACGGCCAAGGCGAGCGCGCCCCGCGCGTTAAGCCCCCACGCCCCGAACGTCCCAAAGAGCCCGAAATCGTCGTGATTCAACGGGGAATGTATTGAGGCGAACAGCTGTCAGCATTCAGCTGTCAGGTGTCAGCAAAAATGTCCCAAAGTTCTTTTGTGTGTGCTGAAAGCTGATCGCTGACAGCTGACTGCTCCTTTTCAATTTCGTTTCCAGAAACTCTTTTCTCATGACCTCCACCGAACCCCGCCATCCGTTCTTCGTCGCCTGCGCGCGCAACCTCGAACCCATGCTTTTGAATGAACTCAAAGAGCTGGGAGTGACGGGGGTGAGAATGGGTCATCTGGGTGTCGAGGCGGAGCTGTCCCGCGAAGATGTGTACCGCGTTGTCTATGGGTCGCGTCTCGCCTCGCGTGTGTTGCGCCCCTTGGCGGATTTTGACTGCCCGAGTGATGACGCGTTGTATGAAAACGCACGCGACCTGAATTGGGCTGCGATCATTCGGCCCGGGCAGACCTTTAAGGTATCGGCCACGGTGGCCGATTCGAACATCACGCACAGTCAGTTTGCCGCCTTGCGTCTAAAGGATGCGATCGTCGACGTGATCCGCGATGAGCGCGGCGACCGCCCCGATGTCGATAAAGACAATCCCGATGTGCGCCTCAATTTGTTCATCCACCGCGATAAGGCGGTCATCAGTCTCTACTACTCGACGGGTGTGATGCATAAGCGCGGTTACCGCGCCAATGCGGTGGAAGCGCCGCTCAAAGAAAACCTCGCGGCGGCGCTGTTGCGCTTGGCGCATTGGGATCCGATTGAAAAGAGCGAGCCGTTGCGCGACTTCTTCTGCGGCAGCGGTACGATTTTGCTCGAAGCCGCCATGCTCGCCACGCGCACGCCGCCGGGCTGGTTTCGTGCGACGCAGGGTTTTGAGGCCTTGCCCGATTTTAATGCCGAAACCTGGGCTAAGGTCAAGGCCGAATTTGATGCGGCCATTATCCCGCTCGCGCCAGGTCTCATCGGGGGAGCGGATATTGATGCCCAAGCCGTGCTGTCGGCGCGCGCGAACTTCAAGCGCACGCCGTGGGCGAGCGCGGTGAGCATTGGTCTGGGTGACTTCCGTAAACTCGAAGGCGATTACTCGGGGGCGGTGATCGTCACCAACCCGCCGTATGGTATTCGCGTGGGCGCCGATGGCGAAACGCCCGATGCTAAGTCTGTCGCTGCTGTTCACAAGTTGTATGAAGATTTTGGGTACTTCCTGAAAACGCGTTGCCCCAATTCACGCGCGTGTATCCTCTTCCCCGATACGTCGCTTGAGAAAGACATTTGGTTCAAACCCGTGCGCGGCATGTTCATCGACAACGGCGCCATCAGCGTGCGTGCGAACGTGTATGACGTACAGGCCGCTAAACCGAAGGACGATACGGCGCAGGTGTGAAAAATATTTCAACTTGCTGAATCGGCTTTGCCGGACTAATTTCAGTTCAGGATGAAGTCTCCAGGAATCAAAATGTCGGCGATCCATTCGAAGTCGCCGCAACCGTCCGGCTTAAATCGGGCGGGTGATTCCGTACGGCATCAGGATCCGCGAATGCCCCCTTTGATGGGCGACGATGGTGTTGCCGAAGCTCTTAGGCGTGCCGCGGAAATGAGATTAGATCCAAGCATCGGAATCTCCCTGCGAGAATTCGAGCGACGGATCCGCCGCAGGGAGTGACGCGGACAATCGTTTTCTACCCCAAGGTACTTGTGGAGTTGGAAACGATTAAAGACTATTACGAACAGCAGTCTGGCCCTAAGCTCGCGAACGACTTTAACGACGAATTCCTGCGACGCGTAATGGGTGCCGCAAAGTCTCCTTCGATGTACGTTGCACAGGAATCCGGGTTTCGTAGAGTCAATTTACGGAAGTTTCCGTATAACTTTCTTTTTCTGGCCACTGACCAAATGATTCAAGTTGTCGCCCTTGGGCATAACTCGCGGCATCCCTCATATGGTACAGGAAGGAAATGATCGTACCTTATCCTCATGAACGATATCAAACCCGTACGCGTGCGCTGCCCTTATTGCGGCGAGACCATCACCATCGAAGTCGATCGGTCTGTGTCACACCAGGACTACATCGAAGACTGCCATGTGTGTTGTCGACCGATCGAGATGACCGTATACGTCGATGACCACGGCAATCCGCGCGTCACCACCGCCCGAGAAGATGATTGAGTCCTAGGCTAAAAGACAAAAAAGGCGCCGAGAGATCTCTCGACGCCTTTTTTGTTTTAATGACTCGCCGCTTGAACTAAACGCGTTGTTCGTTAAGCCTGATACTTGCTCAAGCTCGGCGCGTGATCCGCGACAAACTTCATCAGCTCGGCGTGCAACGCCTCGCCGCCGGCGGTTTCGCGTACCGACACGAGCGGTTGGAACAAGGGCGAGTTGAACAGCGTCCCCAGTGCGATCGGGTTCTTGCGGCAGAACACCATCTTCACAAACGGCATCGCCGATTCTTGAAGCGCGCGCGCCTTCGCGGTATCACCCGCGTGATGTGCGGCCACAATCCCTAAGAAGATCTTCGCCACCTCGGGGATGTTACCCGATGCCGTGATGACCCCCGAACCACCCAGTTCCAACATCGCCGCCACCCCATCATCTTCGCCGCTCACCGTGGTAAAGTCCATGCCCTTGGTGGCTGCAATGACCTTGGCCGTGTCGTCGCGGAACTTGCCCGGGCTACGGAAGTCGATCGCCTGCTTGTTGCCGATGATGTTCTTGTCGGCGGCCAAACGAATCAACGTTTCAGGTTCGAGATAGCTCGCCGTGCGCGCGGGCACGTTGTAAAGCACGATCTTGGCGCCGGTTTCGGCGGAGAGGGTTTCAAAGTGGGCGACCAAGCCTTCTTGCGGCGGGTTGTTGTAGTAGCCCGTCACGCACAACACGGCCGTAGGGCCGAGCGCCTTTTGAATCGATTGAATCATGTCCACCGATTCGCGTGTCGAGTTGGAGCCCGCGCCGGCAATCACCGGCACGCGGCCAGCCACGTAATCCACCGTAAAGCGGATCATGTCGAGGTGTTGCTCGGGGCTCACCGTCGGGCTTTGACCCGTGGTACCCACCGGCACGATGCCGGTCACACCCGCGGCGATCATGTCGTCGATGATGAGCTTGGTTTTATCGTAGTCGATCGAATTCCGCAACCGCTTGGGGTCATCGGCCTTAAGGGGCGTGAAGAGGGCGGGCCAAACGCCCGTAAGTTGTGAGGCGGATGAGATGCTGCGGGTGTTGGACATAGAAGGCAAACCTAGAAAATTGGGGCGGATTCAAGAAAATAGGCCGGATTTCTAAGGAAACCCGGCCTTCTCAGTGTATCGAATCAAATTTGATCCCGATTACTCGCCTGTTGGCGGGACGAGCAGCTCGGGGTTCTCTTCCAAGAACTTGGTGGTGAAGTCACCTTTCACGAACTTGGGATGGCTGAGAATGCGCTTGTGCAGCGGGATCGTGGTCTTCACACCTTCGATCACGAATTCGTCCAGCGCGCGCAGCATGCGGGCGATGGCTTCTTTACGCGTCGGCGCATGCACGATCAACTTGGCGATCATGCTGTCGTAGTGCGGCGGCACGGAATAACCGCTGTAGCAATGCGTATCTACACGCACACCAGGGCCGCCGGGCAGATGGAACGTCTGCAAGGTGCCCGGGCTCGGACGGAAGTCGTTCCACGGGTCTTCCGCATTGATGCGGCACTCAATCGAGTGACCCTCGAACTTGATGTCTTTCTGCGTGAACGGCAGCTTCTCGCCTGCCGCGACCAACACCTGCGCGCGGATCAGATCGACACCCGTCACCGCTTCGGTCACAGGGTGCTCCACCTGAATACGCGTATTCATTTCCATGAAGTAAAACGAGTTGTCGGTATCGTAGAGGAACTCGATCGTGCCCGCGTTGTAATAGCCGGCTTCGAGCGCACCTTTGACGGCCACCTCGCCCATGCGGGCGCGGATCTCCGGCGTGACCGCCGGGCTTGGGCTCTCTTCGATCAACTTCTGGTGACGACGCTGCACCGAGCAATCGCGCTCGCCCAAGTGCACCATGTTGCCATGCATATCGCCGATCAGTTGGATCTCAACGTGGCGAGGGTGCGTAAAGAAACGCTCCAAATACAGGCTCCCGTTGCCGAAAGCCATTTGCGCTTCAGACGTGGCCACAGGGTAGAGCTGCTTCAGCTCGTCTTCGTTCTTGGCCATGCGCATGCCGCGGCCACCGCCACCGGCTGTGGCCTTCACGATCACGGGGTAGCCCACTTTTTCGGCTTCGCGGAGCGCATCTTCAAGTGTTTCCACCAAACCGACAGAGCCCGGGATGGTCGGCACGTTCGCCTTACGCATGGTCGCCTTAGCTTGCGCTTTGTCGCCCATGCTGTTGATCACCTCGGGCGTCGGCCCGATGAAGGTGATCTTGTTGTCGCGGCACACTTCGGCGAAGCGCGCGTTTTCAGACAAGAAGCCGTAGCCGGGGTGAATGGCGTCGGCATTGGTCAGCTCGGCGGCGGCCAAAATCTGACGCATGTTCAAGTAGCTGAGCTTGCCGGGCGGCGGGCCGATGCAAATATCTTCATCGGCTTGGTACACATGCATCGAATGCGCATCGGCCGTGGAGTGAACCGCCACGGTGGAGATGCCCATCTCTTTACAAGTGCGGATGACGCGCAGGGCGATTTCGCCGCGATTGGCGATCAGGATTTTCTTAAACACCGTGCCTCCTAGGCCGGACGCACGCGGAAAAGTACGGTGCCGTACTCAACCGGAGTTTCGTTGGGTACGCACACTTCGACGATCTCGCCGGCCACGTCGGACTCGATCTCGTTCATGATCTTCATGGCTTCGATGATGCAGACCACTTGGCCGGCCTTCACCATGGTGCCAACTTGGGCCAAAGCGGGGGCGCCCGGTGTGGCCGAACCGTAGAACGTGCCGACCATCGGTGAGGTAATGTCTTTGAGGCCCGAAGCGGCGGCGGCGGCGGCCTTATCGGCGGCCTTTTCCGCAGGGCTGGTTGCGGTCGAGGCCGCAGCGGCGGGCGCGGCAGCCGGTGCCGGCGCGGCAGGCGCGGCGTAGTACGCCGGGGCCGAAGCCACGGCGACTTGCTTCGACTCCTTCTTCAGCACGAGGCTGAAGGTGCCGTCGCTGAAGCGCAACTCCGCAAGGCCGCTTTTATCCAGCAGCTTGACCAGGTTTGTGACGTCGGAAAATTGCATGCTGGAGTCCCCTTCGGAAGCCGGTTTCCCGTTTCCGTCCTTGTCCCGAGAAGTCGGGTTCGGTTTTGGATGAGTCATGATGCTTCGATCTCTCGAAGGATCTCGTTAAGCCGCCGGCGTGCCGAGTCGTCCTCGGGCTGCCGCTCCAGCAGCTGGCGGTAAATTTGTGCGGCCTGTTCTTTCAGACCTTGTTGCAAATATATCTCGGCCAAAGTGACCGTGGCAACATGAGGTGCTGAATCCTCTTCTAATTCGGGCTCTTCCTCTTCTTCGCGCACCGGAAACACAAACGTCGACGCGACGACGGGCGGAGCGACATCACGGGTTCGTGCGATCGGCGTTACACCAAACAGAGCTGACGGAGCGGAAGAATGGGGGGCGGAAGCCTCACCACGAGTCGTGTTCACACTGGGTGAGGGGGTGATCGCGGTCTCTAGGGTTTTTGTGTCGACGGTTGGGATGATGCCCTCACGCTTCGACAGGCTCAGCGCGGCGCCCCCGGTCCCTCTCACAGAGGGAGAAGGGTGGAGCAAAGAACGCGGGTCATTCGCGGCGGGGCATCCGGGGTCAAGGCGTAAGGCCGCGGCGATCCAATCGCGCGCTTCATCGGGGCGGCCGCTCTCCTGGCACACGCGCGCCAGCACGAGCAACGCGGTCACGTCGCCGGGGAAACGGCGCACGCCTGCCGTGAGCAGGTGCAGCGCTTCAGCACTGTCACCACGCTGGTGCAGTGCTTCGGCATTGCGCGCGAAACCCACGCCCACCGCGCCTTGAGGCGCGGTCGTGACCATCGATGCGGTCACAGCGTGATCGCTTCCTCGATGAGCATGACGGGAATGTCTTCACGAATGGGGTAGACCACTTGGCCATCGGCACGCAATAAGCCGCCATCCAACTTTTCGCGCACGGGGGCTCCGGCGCGGTTGGTGAGCGTGCCCGCGTCAATGCGACGGTTGAGGTCCTCGATCAGCGCAGGCGGCGCGAGGGCTACATCTTGCCGCGTTTCGGGGCAGCAGAGAATTTCGAGCAGCTGTGGGTCGACCATGATAAAATTCCCGGTTAATCGTTACACTCTTCACGTGAGGGGTGGGAGAACCTTGTGTGTTCCCTGAGCCACCCGAGGGCTTGTCTTGCCACCCTCTCCCTCTGGGAGAGGGGCTGGGGGTGAGGGTACACCCCCCTAAAACTTCTTGCCGCGTGCTTACTTCTCCGAGAACTGAGCCATGGCCGCATATTTTTCGGCGCGTTTGCGGAGCAAGGTGTCGATGTTGACGCCGCTCAAACGGGCGAGTTCTTCGCGCAGTACGGTGGCGAGCGTGGCGAACATTTCTTCGGGGTCCCAGTGGGCGCCGCCTAGCGGTTCGGGTACGATGCGGTCGATCACGCCCAGCGCCTTCAGGTCGTCGGCGGTGATTTTCATGGTGCCGCTGAGGTCTTGCTTTTTGCTGCTGTCGCCCCACAAAATCGCGCTGCACGATTCGGGTGAGATGACGCCGTACCAGGCGTTCTCAAGCATGAGTAAACGGTCGCCCACGCCAATGCCTAGTGCACCGCCGCTGGCGCCTTCGCCGATTACGACCGCCAAAATCGGCACGCGCAGCACGGCCATTTCCATCAGGTTGAGCGCGATGGCTTCGCCTTGGCCACGCTCTTCGGCGCCCAGGCCAGGGAAGGCGCCCGGTGTATCGATGAACGAGATCACGGGGAGCTTGAACTTTTCGGCCAGTTTCATGCAACGCAGGGCTTTGCGGTAACCCTCGGGGTTCGCCATGCCGAAGTTGCGGCGGATGCTCTCTTTAGTGTCGCGGCCTTTTTGTTGGCCAATGATCATCACACTCTGGTCGCCAATGCGGGCGAGGCCGCAGATCAGCGCCGGGTCGTCGCCGAAGCGGCGGTCACCATGCAGCTCTACGAAGTCGGTGAAGATGCTTTTGACGTAGTCGAGGGTGAACGGGCGGCCTGCACGGCGGGCCAGTTCGATCCGGTTCCAGGATGTGAGCTTTGACGCGATTTTCTTCTGAAGCGCTTCTTTTTTAGTCTGAAGGCTTTTGACGTCCGAGTCCGTGACCGTGGCGGTTTTGAGCAGGTCCTCGATCTTCATGGCCAGTTCAACGACCGGCTGCTCGAACTCGAGGTGGGGACCCTTGGGCACTGGCATGCGAACACGTCCTTTCCGCCGCCGGGGGGCGACGTCTACTGAAAACCCGAATGTGTGAAGGTAGTAGTTGAGGGGGACGAAAATCAACAGAAATGACACGAAATCGAGTCAAATCGACCCGAAATAGACCAAATCCGGGTGAAAATACCCCGATTTCGGTCTAAGCGTCGAAATTCAGGTCGACGAGGGAAATCCCGCTCGGGCCCGGCTCACCCAGCAGCATCTTGATTTCGAGGGCCCGTCGGCCGCGGCGGGCGAGCACTTGGAGGGCGGCCGGGTACGCATCTTGTTCGAGGGCGATGATAACCCCTTGGAGGTCGAGTTTGCGGGCGAGACTCCCGACGGCGTCCAAATCCCCGATCACACCCGTGCGGACATCGGCAGGTACGGGGCCAGGCGGAAAGTGAATGAACCCGACGCATTCGTACCCTTCGACCCCGTCGTTTTGAATCATAGTGGCCAAGGCCACCGCGCGCGGGCCTGAGCCGAGCACGGCCACGCGTTTGGAGCCACCCATGATGCGGCGAAACAGGCGCCCTCCCCCCTCGCCCAGCCACCGCCAACCGGTGACAAGCAAGGCCCCGGCGATGCCGGTGGCTCCGAAGACGATGCGCGAAAAGGCGAACTCGTGCGCGAAAAACCCGACTGTGAAAAACGCCAAGAACCCGGTGGCCGTGGCGAGCAACACGGCGCGGCGCGAGGCGATGCGTCGACCATAGTCGCCTAAATAGGCGAGCGGCAACAGCACAGCCAACGTGGCGAAGACATGCCAGAGCACATAAGCGCCTGGTGAGGCGATGGCGATGTGTGGTATGTCGCGCGTGGCGTGGTAGGCGTAGGCGATAAGGGCCATCGCCGCATTCACGAGCGCAAGGTCGGCCAGCCATCGCGGCCACTTGCGGAAGCGTGATGACACAAAGTTGGCCGTTCCCAACAGCACGATGCCGGCCGTGAGTAAGAAGCCGGGGAGCGCACGCAATTCAAGGTGTTTGCGCGAGAAGAGGATCATCGCTTCGTAAAAGTACAGGAACGACCGGAACGGCCGGCTCTTGGCGCTTTCACCCTTGAAGTGCACGACTTGCGTATTGGGATGGTAGTAGTTACGAAGGCCTGTGGCCTTGATGCGAAAACACAGGTCGAGGTCTTCGCCGTACATGAAAAAGTCTTCGTCGAAGCCATTCACCCCACGGTAAACGTCCGCGCGTACGCACAAGAACGAACCGGAAATCGCATCGACCTCATGAGTTTGGTTCTCATCGAGATACGTGAGGTTGTAGCGGCCGAACACGCGGCTTTGCGGAAACAAATTGCTAAGACCCAAGAACTTGTACGCGGCCACGCGGGGCGAGGGGAACGCGCGTTTGGAGGCGGCCTGTAAGGTGCCATCGCGGTTGACGACTTTGCAGCCCGCAACGCCGGCATCAGGGTGCGCGTCAAAAAAATCGAGCATCACCGTGAGCGTGTCTTCGCGCACCAAGGTGTCCGGGTTTAGAAAGAGGAAGTGGTCTTGCGTGGCTGCGGCCGCCCCGCGATTACAGCCCGAGCCGAAACCGAGGTTGCGGTCGGAGGCGATCCACGTGACGTCGGGCCAACGCGGCTTGAGGAGCGAGACCGTACCGTCGCGCGAGTCGTTGTCGAAGATGATGATTTCTGTCGTCGCACCGCGTTCGCGTGCCAGATGCGCCGCCGCATGCCGCAGACTTTGCAGGCACGCGTCAAGCAGCTCGCGCACGTTGTACGAGACAATGATGACGGAGAGGCCCGTTGGCATCACACCATCTCCATCTAAATTCACCGTCCGCCGCCCAAGCGCAATTTGATCAGCAGAAAGAGCGCTTCGCGAATAATACCGCCGGACATCTTCGACGTGCCCATGGTGCGGTCTTTGAAGATGATGGGGATTTCCTTGATGCGGAAACCCTTCTTCCAGAGCTTGTAGTTCACTTCAATCTGAAAACCGTAGCCGCCTGCCCCGATCCGGTCGAGGTCGATTTGGCGCAGGGCTGAGGCGCGGAAGCATTTGAAACCGCCGGTGGCATCGCGGACGGGAATACCCGTGATCCAGCGCGCGTACATGTTGGCGAAGTAGCTGAGCAGCAGGCGGCTCATCGGCCAGTTCACCACATTGACGCCATTGATATAGCGGCTGCCAATGACGAGGTCTGCTTCATGAATCGCCGCTAAAAAATCCTTGATGTACGCCGGGTCGTGAGAAAAGTCGGCGTCCATTTCGAACACGAACTCGTAGTGATGCTCGAGGGCGTACTTGAACCCGCGCACATAGGCTGAGCCGAGGCCCAGTTTACCCTGGCGTTCAATGAGGTGCAGGTGCGGCTTGGTTTTTTGTTGTTCGCGCACCCAAGCGCCGGTTCCGTCGGGGGAGCCGTCGTCCACGATTAACACGTCAAGCCCAAGGTTCAAAGCCTCCAAGGCGGGGATCATCAACGGGAGATTCTCGATCTCGTTGTACGTGGGGATGATGATGAGCGTTTTAGCCATGGCGGAATCCGGAATCAGATAAAATGGAGACAAAATGCTTTGAGGGACAATATAGCTGGATGGAGGGGGTTGTTCGACCGTTTGGCCGGGGGCGCTCAGCGTGCCCGCTCCTGCGAATCCGGCAGTGTGGCCCGTAGTCCCCAAAATGACTAATGTCATACTGTCCGCTTTAAGTGATCAAATTTCACACCGGAATGCCGACAGAAACGCCACTGCTTTGTAAGATTTGTGTGTACAAGTCGATCAACTATAGTGGCTTGTCTGGTTTTTTGAGCCCGCGCTCTATTGAAATGACCGGTCAGAGTCCTTATGGATGGTTAAAAAGGCGTATCAAGTTCGGGGGGGTCATGAGATTTTTCGGAATTCTGTTCATGGTGATGGTGGGGGTGTCCCCTTCGTTTGCCTACAAATGGAATGTTCACCCACTTCGCGGTGAACAGTTCGTGAATGCCGTGACTTGGGGCAACGAGCAGTATGTGGCCGTGGGCAGCGATGGCGCCATTGTGACATCCACGGACGGCGAATCTTGGGAATCGGCCGGGTCAGGACGTGGGGTTCTGAACGCCATCACATGGGCGAATGGGTTGTATGTGGCCGTGGGTCAAAATGGCGCGGTCAAGATATCGACCGATGGTGTGCGCTGGAGCGATGGAGAATCTAAAGTCGAAGACCATTTAAACGGCGTGGCCACTAACGGAGAACTGTTTGTGGCCGTGGGTGCCCTCAACACTGTATTGA
>JBIIWL010000133.1:0-5583 GCA_044338885.1 Fibrobacteria bacterium | reverse complement strand
CCTGTAAAATAGAGAAAGCCGAAGGTACAAATCTATGCCCTCTGATTCCCGACGCACAAACCTTCGGACTCCGACATGGCTGGTCGCATGGGCTTATTACCTCTACAACCATGTGGTCGGGCTCATGCCCTCTTACACCCTGCGCCACCTCTATCTTCGTTCGGTATTAGGCTTTACCTTAGGGCGCGGTGCGGCGATTCATATGGGGTGCTTTGTCACCGGGCGATTGTTTTCAATCGGCGAGAATAGTGTCATCAACCGAAATTGCAAACTGGATGGCCGGGGCGGCCTCACCATCGGGGCTAATACCAGTATATCCCCTGAATGCGCAATCCTCACCTTAACTCACGAGGTCAATGACCCCGGGTTTGCCGCCAAGGTCGGCCCCGTCACCATCGGGGATCGCGTTTGGCTCGGCACGAGAGCGCTCGTTCTACCTGGGGTCCGCATTGGGGATGGCGCCGTCGTTGGGGCCGGGTCTGTGGTCACGCGCGATGTGGCCGCCTACACCATTGTGGCCGGAAACCCCGCCCGCCCCATCGGTCAGAGGAGCGCCGACCTGACTTATGCGCTCCGCTACTTCCCCTTATTCGATACCGACATTCAGCCATCATGAGGATCCTGTTTGTTTCCTCGCAGGCTCTCTTTAAGGAGAGCCGGTTCGGCGGCGCAAAACGGCTGTACTACCTCGCGAAAGAACTCGATACGCATTCCAGCCTGAAAGTGATTTGTCTCGACGGCTGCCATGAGATTCAAGAGAGCGCGCCTCCCCACTGGGAGTTTGCCCAAACGCTGTTCATCCCGAACTCGTCTCAACCTCAACTTTCAGATCGCCTGGGGTTTCTTCCCGACGTCAAGCGAACCATCAAAGATCATCGCGCCGCGATCCGCACATTTATCGGGTCCGAAGCGTTTGACGCCATCGTGCTCGCCTTTCCTGCCGCCCTTCGCTTCATCGGCGACGGCTTACTGTCACCCGCTCAAAAGGTGATTTACATCGAAGACGATTTGCTGCTGGAGCAATGGCGGAACAGGCAGGCCAATGCCTCCACCTTGTGGCGCAAGGTCATCGCAACCTTTCGATTACGCCACGCGTTTCAGTACTACAAGCAGGCCCTGCGCGCCGTCACCGACTTCGCGTGCATTTCCCCTCAGGAACTTCAGATTGTTCAATCCAGTTTTCCGGGGACGTCATGCTGGCTTTTAGACTATGGTTTACCGCTCGAAGATTACCCGGCTCTCCCAGAAACCGCAGGGCATCCGACTTTAGGTTTTATCGGAAACTATCACCACGCGCCCAACCTTGATGCGGCTTTGTGGCTCATCACAACACTATTTCCAGCCGTCCAAAAAGCCTATTCCAATGCGCGACTGATCGTCTGCGGCACCAATATGACCGCCGAGCTTCAAAGCGCCGCGGCCGGAAATCAGGCCATTCAATTGTTGGAGAATGTGCCTGAACTCGCCTCATTTTATCGTACGATCACGCTCTTCGTAAACCCCATTCGCCAAGGCCGGGGATTGCGGACCAAACTGCTGGAGGCGGCCGCATTTGGGAGACCGATCGTATCGACCCCCCTGGGGGCTGAGGGCCTTGAATCGTTCCACATCCCTCTGTTTAACGATGCGGAGGGATTGGTCGAAGCCTTGCGACTATACGAATCATGCGAAAGCCGACAGGCCGCGTCACAGAAAAATCGAGCTCTCCTGCAAGCCAATTATTCCGTTGAGGCGATCACTCAAAGAATGCTCGAAAAGATCGCGGCATAAAACAAACGCGAGGCCACTCTCTCTCGTTAGACGAGAGCGGCGCCGCTTATTCGTTCAGCGCCCTAAAGGTGGCGACAGCCACTGCAAGTTGCGAGATGGCGACCGTCAAAATGACGTAGTCTCTGAACTTCGCTTCGAACGAGCGCGAGACCATGATGTGGTCCCCTGGCTTAGGAATAAACGTGTTGGGATTGACGTCTTGAACCTTTCCCTGGGAGTCCATGATTTTGACGCGTGAAACGCTCCCTGTATTGGTCGTCACACCGGCAACGGCCATATAATCAAGCGTCGACTTAGACGCGTCGTAGTCAAACTGGCCGGGGGCGATCACCGTGCCGCTTACAAAAACTTTCAGCTTGGTCGCTTGAGCTTCCACAGTGGTGCCCGCCTTCGGGGTATAGCCGGACGCCTTGCTTCTGGAAATGGTTTCAACCAAACGGTCGCTTTCGTAGATGTTCGCGCTTTCCCAATCCGCGGTGTCTTTATAATTGCCGGCACGGCGAATCACGCTCTGAAGGTTATCACCCGGTTCAAGCTCCAGAACACGAAGCGCCCGATTCGCCCGCACATAAATCAAGGGGCGGGTATAATCGACCTCTTGAAAGACGATGAGATCGCCTTGGGACAAGAAGGGATTGTCATTGAGGTTTAATCCCCGATAATAAGCGCCTAAGTCCACGTCTTTCTTTTTACCGTCCGCAGAGTGAATGCTCACGCGATGAGACCCAGACAGCGCGACGCCACCGGCCAACTTTTCCAAAATGGACAAGGTGGCTCCAACCGGTACCGTAAACACACCGGGCGCGTTAATGGCGCCCGTCACAGAAACCTGGAACGTTTTGGCCGTAGACAGAGCCACGTGGATTGACCCGCTCTTGTAATACCGCCCCATTCTCTCGGCAATAGAGCGCTTGGCATCGGCCAATGATTTTTTGGCCACCGGGATGGGAGGGATTCCTTCAACCAATACCGAACCATCGGGTCCGACCGGGGCGAGGAATGTTTCGGTCCCCGCTGCCACGTAAAACACATCGCCGGGGCCAACGAGGTAGGTGGCTTCGTCGATGGGCCCTAGCAACGAAATCATCGTATTGGCATCGGGATTCAAAATCGAATTCGTCGGCGTCAAACTGGATCGAACATTGGCAGGCAGCTGGCGAATCAAACGCCCTTCGCCCAACAACCCCTCCTCTTGCGCGTGCCCGAGATTTGCCCCCACCACCACCAAAACCAACGCCGTTAGAAACCGAAATCCCTCCCACAACCGCCTTCCGGCCGCGGCAGCGGGCTGCACGAGGGTGACGAGGGAGGTTTGGGAATGGGAATGCGACAATGCGGAACTGTCGGTTGAGCGCATGGTCATCTGCTTCAAAATCTGGCTCTCCGGGGGAAACCCCAATAACTTACGAAGTTGAGCCAAGGATTTCATGGGCTGCCCTTCCCCAGACCCCATGGATGGGGCAAGAATCCAAACCCGCTCGGTTCGCGGAGGTCTCGCGCCTAGGCGTGGGGAACGCTTCTGGACTACCTTTGCTCGCCATGGAATTATCGGTCATCGTGGTCAATTTTCAGGGCCTGAAGGTCATGCAGGACTGCCTCCACAGCGTGGCCGCACACCTGAGCGGGCGCCTTGATTACGATGTTTGGGTCGTAGACAATGCGTCTACGGATGGCAGTCAGGAATGGTTGCGGACTTACGAGGCGGCCACCCCCGGGGTCACCATCATTCTGAACTCCAAAAACCTGGGTTTTGCGGCGGCCAATAACCTGGCCCTTCGCCAATGCACGGGCCAGTTCGTGCTGCTCCTCAACAGTGACGCGCTCCTCACCGACGATTCGGTCCGCCAAGGCCTCGAATTTTTACGCACCCACCCTCAGGCCTTCGGGGTCGGCGCCAAACTGTGGAACCAAGATGGCACCGTCGGGCCCTCCTACGGCCATTTTCCGGGGCCCCTCACGGTCGCCCGCGAATTAGGACAACGCACGTTTGGAGCCTTACGGGCGATCGCACCGGACTCTAACCAACCGGCCTGCACCGTGGACTTCCCCTGCGGGGCCTACTTCCTCATCAACGCCGCTTGGCTGCCCAAAGTTGGGCTACTCGACGAAGACTATTTCCTGTACTTCGAGGAAACGGATTGGGCGCGTCGGGCTTGGAACCTCGGCCACCCGATTCATTATTTGCCGCAGTGCTCCGCGATTCACCTTGGCGGAGGCTCGTCAAAGAGCGCGACGAAATTGGTCATGGTCGCCACATTTTACGAGAGCTGGTTGATTTACCTACGCAAACACTCCAACCCGGCCGGAATTTTAGTGGTGGGGGGATTGCTGTTGGTGTTCTTTACGTGGCAGGCGTTGCGTGATGCGGTCTCACGACGGGGTATGTCGCACAACCGGGGGCTTCTGAATTTCAAAGGCTTGGTGTGGGGCGTTTTGGGGACCCCAAGTCGCAAGTTGTCAGGCCACTAACCGCGGTCTTACGGGATCCGATCCGTTTGGCCAAGAAACAACTTTACCCGGTCCCGAAACCAGCCGCGGCGCAGCTGAGCCCCAAACGCGGCGCTCTTCAAATGTGACTCTCTCAAGTTCTTTTTTCGCTTGCGCCACATACGCGGGATCAAGCGCAACCCATCCACGTTCGCCCGGGCCCAGGGCCCTAAGCACCCAAAGCGAACGGCGTGATAGAACCGTATGGGCTTGAGTACCATCAACCCTGCCATCGCGCGCCAGAGTGACGACGCCGGAAAGTTCTTGATCAACAGGAGCGGAAAATTTCGCTCCGAGTAGTAAAACGTGGTCTTACTCCGCTTACCGCCCAGCGAGGCCGAACCCTTGTGATACACTTTGGCCTGCGGTAAAAAAAGGATGCGCTCGCCCGCATGCCGGGCACGAAGCGACAAATCCGTGTCCTCGAAAATCAAAAAGAAATCTTCATCAAAGCCGCCGAGCCGCTCAAAAACATCCCGCCGATACACGGCGGCCCCTGCGCAGGCTGTCAGCACTTCCGTCTCGCGGTTAAATCGATCCGCCAAGAAACCCGCATAGGCGAACGGTGCCCCGTTGGTATACAGGCGATCCCCTGCTGAATCGACTCGATCCGGATGATGATAATCCAACATGAAACACGCGAAAATAGTGAACCCGGGGCGCGCCACGATCGCTGTGGCCAGAGACTCAAGCGCATCGGGTGCCAGGCGCGTATCGTTATTCAGGAGGAACAAAAAGTCACCCCGGCAGTGTGCCGCGCCCAGGTTATTACCCCCGGCAAACCCTAAATTCGTCTCAGATTTCACAATGCGGACGAAGGGGTAAGCGGCTTCGACAAAGTCGATGGATCCGTCGGAAGATCCGTTATCCACCATCACCACTTCAAAGTCTTTAAAACTCTGTGCGCTCACAGAATCAAAGCATTCGCGAAGGTGTCGCAAACCATTGAAATTGACGATGAGGATGCTGAGCAACAAATGACATTCCGGGAATAAAGGTCCTTGAAATCTAAGTCGTGCCCCCTAGAAATGCCACGCCAAGCCCGAGGGCTGGGGTTTTATAGATTCACTCCTCCCATTGGCTCTGCATTCGACAGGCATGGCCAATGCAAAGGCAATTCCTTAACATGGGTTCACTGAATGACTCGCCCCGACGTCTCAGTCGTAATGGTAAACTGGAACACTCGCGATCTGACTGATCAGGCGATCACGTCGTTACGCACGCATGAAAAACGGGTGTCCATCGAGATCATTTTGGTGGACAATGCCTCCAGCGACGGGAGCGCGTCGTATCTCGAATCACGGCATCCCGATATCACAATCATCC
>JBIIWL010000134.1:0-5583 GCA_044338885.1 Fibrobacteria bacterium | reverse complement strand
TTTAAAAGCGAAGTTATGATCGGTACGTGTTTCCAGAACTTTGTTTTTGTCGTCGGCATACCGGTGCCAAAAGACCTGACCACGGGGCTGCTTCCACTTGCGGACCAAGGCCTCAAACCAATCCTCAAACTCACCCAATGCCCGCACGTCGGCAATGCCGGTGAGCGTTCGAATGTCTTGCAGGTCGGACGAAACGTCTTGAAGCGCCCGGAGGTCTCCCAGTTTACCCCCCGATCCCTTGCCCGCTCTGGCGGCGGTTTTTTGGGTTGAACCGGGTTTGGTTGCGCCCGCAGTGGGGATTCCAAAACGAACGCCGTCCCAAAATTCACGTTCGGGATTTTTCTCGGGGAGGAACAGCACCTCTTCGTCACTGAATTGACCGGGGATCCCGGGCAGGAGCGCGAGAATGACGTTGGGTTGGTTGATGCCCGTTAAGTGAATGACCGCAGGCTCTTGGAAGATTTTGAGCGCGCTCATGACCCATATGTTTTCGGAGCCGGGCTCGCGCGGCACGCCCGCAAAAAGGGCGAAGGACCCGTGGGCGCGG
Organism: Fibrobacteria bacterium; assembly: GCA_044338885.1. Classification (GTDB taxonomy): domain Bacteria; phylum Fibrobacterota; class Fibrobacteria; order UBA11236; family UBA11236; genus UBA11236. The sequence continues at coordinate 5,036 of JBIIWL010000134.1, read as the reverse complement.
AGCTCATCGAGGTGGGCCTTACGGCGCGCCTTGAGTAGGGCCGGGAATCGCGCACCTGCTGACCCAACGGGGTAAACCTGGGAGTAGCGGCGGAGGAGAGAAGAGGACACCATGGGAGGCCTTAAGGGTTCAATGAGCAATGCTCAATGAATACAAAAATGAATGAATCGTCTAATCGGCTAATCGATGGCTGATGCGGTGATGAATCCGCAGGGCAAAGAAAAGGCGGCCCGTTTACCGGTACCGCCTTCTTGAGCATTGCTCATTGAGCATTTGATTTTACCAATTTCCGCTGACGTACGGCAGGCCGGCGGCGACCTTGTCGACGGCGGGCAGGTTCTCGAGGAGCTCGCTCATCGGGTTCCATTTGCCGTTCAGGAACTGGGCGCGTGGGCCGTCGACAAAAGAGACCGGCACGGTGATGGGGCCACGCAGTGTACTGGTCTTCACGTCGAGCGTCCACTCGGCGGTGGCGTCGGCCTCGGCGGCGGCGAGCAGCTTCTCAACCGTGCCTTCGTCAACCACGGCGCAGGGGATGCCCAGCGACACGCAGTTGCCGAAGAAGATTTCGGCATAGCTTTCGCCGATGATGGCTTCGATACCCCAACGCATGAGGGACTGGGGCGCGTGCTCGCGGCTGGAGCCGCAGCCGAAGTTCTTGTTCACGAACATGATCTTCGCACCCTGGTACTCAGGCTTGTCGAAGCTGTGCACCTGACCCTTGGCGGCGAGGCCGCGGCGGTCGTCCTCAAACGCGTGTTCGCCGATACCGTCGAAGGTGACGGTGCGGAGGTAACGCGCGGGGATGATGCGGTCGGTGTCGATGTCGTTACCGCGCAGAGGAATGGCGCGGCCGGAGACGGTATCAATGATGGCGGCGGGGGCTTGCATGCTAAGGCCCTTATTTGGAAAGGTTGAAGAAGGTGCGCGCGTCGGTGACCTTACCCGTGAGGGCGGCGGCGACGGCCATGACCGGGCTCATCAAAAGCGTACGCCCGGCGGGCGAGCCCTGGCGGCCCTTGAAGTTACGGTTACTGGTCGAGGCGCTGACCTCGCGGTTTTTGAGCTTGTCCGGGTTCATGGCCAAGCACATCGAGCAACCGGGCTCGCGCCACTGGAAACCCGCATCGGTGAAGATGGTGTGCAGACCCAACTCCTCGGCGACCTTTTGCACGGGCTCGGAGCCCGGAACCACCATGGCGCGTACGGTCGAGGCGACCTTAAGGCCCGGGTTGGCTTTGCGGGCCGCCGTGACGGCATTGGCGGCTTCTTGCAAGTCGGAGATGCGACCGTTGGTGCAAGACCCGATGAACACCACGTCGACGTTCACACCGGCAATCGGCTGGTTGGCCTCGAGCGACATGTACTCGTACGCTTCGTGGATCAGCGGACGTTCCGATTCAGGGAAGCTTTCGGCGGTGGGGATGGATTCATCCACGCCGACGGACTGCGCGGGCGTAATGCCCCACGTGACGTGTGGCGCGAGCGCGCTGCCGTCCAAGGTGACTTCATCGTCAAAGGTCGCATCGGCGTCGGACGCGATGCTCTTCCAGTCTGCCACGGCCTTGTCCCAATCGGCGGCCTTAGGCGCGTACTCGCGGCCCTGCAGGTAGTCGAAGGTTTTTTGGTCGGGGTTCACGTAACCGATACGCGCACCACCCTCGATGGACATGTTGCACAAGGTCATGCGCTCTTCCATGCTCATCGCTTCAATCACCGGGCCGGCGTATTCGTAGGCATAGCCCACGCCGCCGTTCACGCCCAGCTTGCGGATGATCGCGAGGATCACGTCTTTGGCATACACGCCCGGGGCCAGTTTGCCCGTCACGTTGATGCGACGCACTTTGAGGCGGCCGAGGGTCATGGTGCCGGTGGCGAGAATGTCAGCGACCTGGCTGGTGCCAATACCAAACGCGAGGGCGCCAAAGGCACCGTGCGTGGAGGTGTGGCTGTCGCCGCAAGCGATGGTTTGGCCGGGCTGGGTCAGACCCATTTCGGGGCCGATCACGTGGACGATACCCTGATGACCCGACTTGGCCCCAAAGAACTGGATGCCGTATTCGCGGGTGTTGTTCTCAATGGCCTGCAGCATTTCTTCGGCAAGTGTGTCTTGCAGCGGACGCTGGCGGTCACGAATTTCGGTCGGGATGATGTGATCCACCGTCGCGAAGGTGCGATGGGGGAACTTGACCTGCAGCCCGCGATCGCGCAACAGCGCGAAGGCTTGGGGAGAGGTGACTTCGTGGACGAGGTGGAGGCCGATCAGAACTTGGTACTGGCTAGCAGACAGTTGGCTGACGACGTGACGCTCGAAGACTTTTTGGTAAAGATTTTTGGCCATTTTGCTCTCTTGGTGGGGTCTGAAAGCTAGAAAAAGTCGGTAGGTGGTCGTCGGTTTTAGGGGGTGGGGGCCTGACGGCCGGCTCGGGGGGGGGGCCTTAGGGTCTGGGTTCAGGCTAGGGCTTAACGCCTCACCCCCAGCCCCTCTCCAGCGACGCTTCGACAAGTCACCTTAAGTCTGGTCAGCCTGCTCAGCGACCGTTGGAGAGGGGCCGGGGGTGAGGTCTACAATTCGGCTTTGATCATACCTTCAAGTTTGTCTTGTGGGTACAACCCTTCCAGCTTTTTCTTCAGCGAGCCGTCGCGGCCGACGAGGAATGAGGTGGGCAAGGCGCGCAATCCGCCGAAAGCCTCCTCAGCCGTGCCATCATCCACGAGCACCGGGTAGTTGAGTTCGAACTGTTGGGCCATCAGAGGGGCTGTGTGGCCTTCGGGGTCATCGATGTTGATCGAGATCACACGAAAGCCTTGCCCCGCATAGGTTTTTTGGAAGTATTTGAGCTGTGGGATCTCCTCAATACACGGCACGCACCAGGTGGCCCAAAACACAACCAGGCTCACCATGTTGTCCTTCGGGCTGATCGTGATCACCTCGCCGTCGTAGGTCGGTAACGTGACCGTTGGCGAATTGCCGGAGACCTTGGTGCTGCACCCTGTGAGGAGTGCGGGTGAAAGCACAAACAAGAGCAGGGGGATGGCGAAGAAAACACGATGGAGGCGCATGGGAGGAATATACGTAGGGAAATATGAAATCAGAAATCTGTGATTTCGATGAGGCCGCCAAAAGCAGACGAATCAATATGATATGAACGAATGGACAATTGAGGCAGTCATGTCAGCACATTTGAATAAAATCAGTGAGTAAGTCGTCGTGAGGTCAAGCCAATCAAAGCGGCCAAATTGATTCAGAATGCTACGGTATGGGGCTCCTTTCCCCATTCCGATGGTTAGTTTCTGATCTCATATTTCATATTGATTCGGCAACTTTGTCGCCTCATGACTGCGGCACTGATTTCTACCCTTACCACCCATGTCTTCAATCTGGCTTCCGCTGGGCTTGGCCCTGAGTTCTTGGGTCGGGTTTCTGTTGGGAACCTTGCCATTTCGCATTCGCTCGTCGCACCATGATCACGATCTCGAACACGAGATTGAATCGTCGGTTCTGGACTATTTGTACCCCATCACAGTCGCGTTTTTCTTGGGGTATCTCGCGAGCACCTTAATCCCACATGCATTGTTCGAAGGGGAGAGCGTCCCGCTGTTCTCGTTTGTCGCGGGAGTAGCCTTGATGGCAGTACTCTCGCGTAAGGTTTTAAAGAAAGACCCGTGCTGCGAAACCGGGCATGACCATGAGCCGATCGGCTGGGCATTCTTTATCGCCCTTGCGGTGTGCGCCGTCAATGACGGCGTGCTCATCGGGCTCATCGACCCGCCGTGGATGTCAGGCCTGAACCTGGGTATGCTCATCCATAAGGTCACGTCATCGTTTGCCCTTGCGCTTGCACTGGGCCATTGGAGCTACAAGGGATCCCGCTTGTTTTGGCTCGGTTTGATCAATGGATTGATCAGCCCGGTGTTGTACTTCGTGGGCCAAGGGCTGAAAGACCAAAGCGCGATCCCCTTCGATAGCCTTTTGGGTCTCTCGGCGGGCGTGCTGGTCTACACCGTGTTTGCCGGAATGATTCCGCACAGCCGCCAGATGCTCAAACGCAAGCCCGCCGCATGGATCGGGTTTCTGGCCGCCTTCGGTGCTTCGGTGTGGCTGGGTTTTGCGCACCGGGGCTTCCACTAGAGACACAAAAGGGCGAGCAGTAGCTCGCCCTTTTGTGTCCCCGCCACACCCGGTGACCCACCCACACCCGCCCGCAGGGCGCTACCACCCCAATACACGCTCGTTTTGGTCGAGGTAGGGGACGTAGGCGGCGACGCCTTCTTCGAGTGACTGAATCGGTTTGGTATAGCCTGCCGCGCGCATCTTGGTGATGTCGGCTTTGGTGTAGTACTGATACTTGCCGCGCAGCACCTCGGGCATGTCGACGAAGTCGATTTGCGGAGCGCGGCCCATGGCGGCGAACACGGCCTTCATCATATCGAGCCAGGTGCGCGCGTGACCGGTGCCCACGTTGTAAAGGCCGCCGGGGGCTTTATGATCAAGGAAATGGATGGTCATGTCGACGGCATCCATCACATGCAAAAAGTCGCGCATCTGCTCGCCGTCTTTATAATCGGGCTTGTGCGATTTGAAGAGTTTGACTCGCCCCTCGGCGAGGATTTGCGCATGCGCCTTGGCGACCATGCTCTTCATGTCGTCTTTATGATACTCGTTGGGGCCGTACACGTTGAAGTATTTGAGACCCACAGGGCCGGCTTCGCGGTCGAAGTAGCCGTGCTTGAGCGCCCAGAGGTCAAAGATTTGTTTTGAGTAGCCGTAGCCATTGAGCGGGCGCAGGTCGGGTACGATGGCGTGGTCGTCGCCATAGCCGAGCGAACCATCGCCATAGGTTGCCGCCGAAGAGGCATAGATCAGGCGAACGGGTTTTTTACCCAGCAGGCCGCGGTGGGTCGTGTGCGTGGCGCACCATTCGGCGAGTTGTTTGGTGTACTCAAAGTTGTTCTTCATCAACAGCGCGGCATCTGCTTCGGTGGTCGACGAGATGGCACCGAGGTGGAAGATGGCTTCGATGCCCAGTTCGTCG
>JBIIWL010000132.1:0-5655 GCA_044338885.1 Fibrobacteria bacterium | reverse complement strand
ACGTTCCAATCGATGGTTCTGATCTCATCGCCCGGTATGTATTCGCGCACTTCGGCGAACTCCATACCCCGTCCGCGGAACGATGACGAATACGCACCCGACAGCACGGAGTTCACCGTGCCGCGTGCGCGGATCTCAATCTGTCGGACTTTGCTGAGAATTTCGGAAGGAATCATGGGGAAAATCTGAAATCAGAAATCAGAAATAGGAAACCAGAGGAATGAAAACGTTGTGCGTGACACAGGCGTTCCTGTCTGGTTTCCTATTTCTGATTTCATCTTTCTTTTTAGGGCACTTCCACGCTATCAAACACACGTTGGACGATATGTTCCGCCTTCACGTTTTCGGCTTCCGCTTCGTAGGTCAAGATGATGCGGTGGCGCATCACGTCCATCCCCACAGCTTTGATGTCTTCGGGTGTGACATACGCGCGGCCGCGCAACAGCGCGTGCGCCTTGGAAGCGCGCGCGAGGCTGATGCTGGTGCGCGGCGAGGCCCCGTATTCGATGAACGGCGCGATATCTTTGAGGCCCGCGGCCGCCGGGTCGCGCGTGGCGCCGACCAAAGCGACGATGTAGTCGAGGATTTTGTCATCCATGTAGATCGAGGCGGCCAGCTTGCGGCAGCGCAGGATGTCCTCTTCGCTGGCCACGTGTTTGGATTCGCCCAGCCCCGCACCCGAAACGCGATTGACAATGGCCTTTTCTTCTTCGGCGGTGGGGTAGCCCATCACCACCTTTAACATGAAGCGGTCCACTTGGGCTTCGGGAAGTGGGTAGGTGCCTTCTTGCTCGAGCGGGTTTTGAGTCGCTAGCACGAGGAAGAGGCGTGGCAATTCATAGGTGGTGTCCCCGATGGTCACATGCTTTTCTTGCATGGCTTCCAGCAGTGCCGACTGAACCTTAGACGGCGCGCGGTTGATTTCATCGGCGAGCACGATGTTCGAGAAAATCGGGCCGCGCTTGACATTGAACTCGCCGCTCTTGGGGTTAAAAATCAACGTGCCCACGAGGTCGGCCGGCAGCAAGTCGGGCGTGAATTGCACGCGGCTGAAGTGCGATGAAATGGCCGCAGCCAGTGACTTGACGGCCGTGGTTTTCGCTAAACCGGGTACGCCTTCCAGCAGCACGTGGCCGTCGGCCAAAAGGCCGATGAGCAAACTTTCGAGCATATGCTTTTGCCCGACGACGGTGCGGCCCATTTCTTCGAGAATGCCGCGCAAGAAGTCGCCTTCTTGGCGCACTTTTTCGGTCAGATCTTTAAGGTCGTGTGGTGTGGTCGTATTCATAGTGGGGCTTCTCCCGTTTCAAATTTCATCGAGTCGCTGGGGCGTTTTCGATTTGTGGTCCGGTGGCTTGTGCCATGGCGGTGTGATCGTCGAGCAACAAGCACGTTTTGAGCGTAAGGCATGTGGCGTGGAGTTCGTACGCCTCGCGACGTGGTCCACCATAACGTGACTCATGGAACAAGTCACGTAATTTAGTCCAGCCATCGACGATGGCGGGGGCTAATCCCGGCGTACGATTGAGATACTGGTCAAGGGCGGCTTCAAAGCGCACGTTTTCCGTCCGGGTGATGCGGAGGCGCGCGCACAACCAACCCACACAGAGGCGTTCGGCATCGCGCATCCAGACCCGGGCATCGGCGGTATCGCACCGTGCGCGCAACGCCTTGATGGCCTCATCCTCAGGGCGCGCCGGCAGGGACTGTAAACCCGGTGTGCCCGCCTTTGCCGATGCCTGTGCGGCCAGACGACCACGGCGGCGGCATACCCCAACCCAAATGGCCAGGCCGACGACCCCTAGGGCTCCCCCCATCACGCCCCAATGGGTCATGAATCTCGTAAGGCCCGACCATGGCGCAGGGTTTACTGTCAGCGTCGCTCTGGGCACTGCAACTTCTTCTTCGCGTCCTGATAGGCCATTGAGGTAGCGTAAGCGATAGGGCGCCACGTGGGCCATACCCGCATCGCGCGCTACAAAGGCGTAGGCATACTCGGTTTGGTTGGTCACCTGACCGTTCACCGTGGACCGGATGTGGGTCACTGATCGGCCGGCAGGATTCAACCCATGGGCTGCTAGGCGCTCGCGGGGGTTCAACATCACACCGGCCGGTATGTCGTTCCAGACAATGCGAAGGCGGTAGAGTACGGTGTCGCCCACACGGGCCTTGTCGACATTAAAGCCGGCTTCAGCGCGCAGGCGGAGGACCGGCTCTGCAGGGGCGACCCCTACAGACAAGCCGCACCACATCAGGCAGGCCGCCAGCACGGTCGACCCCCTTAAAGTCGGGCGCAAAGGGTGCGCGGGCGATGGTTTGTGTGGTCGGGTCATGATAGCGCGGTGCGGACGATGGTTCCCTGAACGTGATCTTCCCCCGAAGAAGGCGGAATTCACTGAAAACGACGGGTTAAACTACCAAAGAATTTATCTTGGGCCCATGTTGTCTCCGGCCCGCTCCTCGCTCCTAGAAAACCTCGTAGACCGGCTCGCCGGGCTGCCCTCCATCGGACGTAAGTCGGCCCAGCGGCTGGCCTACCACGTACTGGCCTCGCCCTTAGACGAAGTGGAGGCGTTAAGTCGTGCGCTGATTGAAGCCCGCAAAGGTGTGCGGCCCTGCAACCTCTGTGGCAACCATGCCGAAGAGGAGCTCTGCGCCGTGTGCTCGAACCCTCGCCGCGATCGGACGCTCGTCTGCGTGGTGGAGCGCCCGGCTGATGTTTCTGCTTTTGAAAAGCTGGGGACATACCGCGGGCTGTATCACGTATTGGGGGGGACGCTCTCGCCTTTGGATGGCATCGGGCCATCCGATTTGAATTTGGCCTCCTTGTTTGCACGGTGTGATGGAGAGGTGGAAGAGGTCATTCTGGCGCTGGGGACCCACGCAGATGGTGAGGCGACCTCCACGTATATCGTACAGCGCCTGCGGGACAAAACCGCCCGGATCACACGTTTGGCGCGCGGGCTTCCAGCCGGCAGCGACCTTGAATTTGTCGACGAACTTACCATGAAGCGCGCGTTGGACGGGCGGATCAATTTGGGACCACAGTCATGAAAATCACCTCCGCCGAACTCGTCGCCACCGCATCCGATTTTCCGGGATTCCCGACCGACGGGTTGCCGCAAATCGCCTTGGCGGGCCGCTCCAATGCGGGTAAATCCTCCTTGATTAATGCGTTGTGCGGTACCAAATCATTGGCGCGCTCGTCCGGGGTTCCGGGTAAAACCCAGCTTTTGAACTTTTACCGCATCAATAACGCGTTTTATCTGGTCGACCTTCCGGGGTTCGGGTATGCGCGCGTCGCGCCCTCCACGCGCTTTCAGATGGAGGTGCTGCTCCACAACTATGTGAAGGACGCCCCGGAGTTGCGTGGGGTGTTGTATCTGGTCGATTCGCGGGTGCCTGACAGCAACGTGGACCGCGAAGCCCTTGCGTGGATGCTCGATTGTGAGCGCCCCGTGCTGGTTTTAGCCGCGAAAGCGGATAAACTCAAGCGCTCCGCGCTGCAGGCTTCACTGGCCGACATCAAGCGCAACCATGGCTTGCCGGAAGACCCTCTGCCCGTGAGTTCGGCCGACCGGTCCGGGCTCGATGACCTGTGGGCCCAAGTTCTGTTACTGGTTGCCACAGCGGAGTGACGGGGTTGCCCTCGCCGCAGCCATTTGCGACCTTGTGCCTATGAATCATAGACCGTTCACTTTCGCGATCCTGTTCACCGCGTCCTTGGCCGCTTGGCCGACCCTGCAGACAGCGGGGGCGGCCAACCTGCAAACGCAGGATCTTCTGTTCATATCGAAGCACAGAAATCCGACGATCGTCGAGTCGGACGATAAGACGGCCTATGTGCTCACTGAAGGTGGCGTACTCATGTACGACTACCGCCGTCGGCAATGGCAGGATAATATCGCGGCGGGCCGTGGTGTTAAAGATATCGCCTACAACACGTCGCAGAATCGTCTGCTCATGCTGACCTCTTCGAATACCGTATTGGAGTACAATCCGTCATTCCGTCGTGTGACGCCGTCGTCCCAGACGTTTACGAAAGAGGCAACCGGCGAGGGGGCGGGAGACCTTTCTGGCTTGTCGCTGGGCCCCGATTATTTTTGGCTTGGTGATGGAGTACGCGACAAACACAATCGGCGCGTTGATGTTAATACCTCGCGCGTCTTCGACTACGACAACCTGTGGCTGCTGACCGCCGGGCATGGCACGTTTTTAGGGTCGCAGCGCCGCAAGGACCTTTCACCCAATTGGTTCGGACTTTATGACTCAACGGTGAGTGCCATCCATGGCGATGGCACCAACATGTGGTTTGGGTCCCCGGTATCGGACGGTGCGGTCGTGAGTGCGACGAATGATCTGACGGGCTGGCAGGTCTACCCCGGCCAACAAGACTATACCTTCCCCGATGCGGCCGTCAACGACATCACCTCGTGGCGGGATAACGTATGGTTCGCGACCAACCAGGGCGTGGTGCGCTTCGACCCATCAAACGGAAAGTTTCAACAGTACCGTCGCATGTTGGGTTCGACAGACCTCAAGGTGAATCGACTGATGGCACACGGCGACCGCTTGTTTGCAGGCACAGAACGCGGTATTGCGTCTCTGGGAGACCCGAACGAAACCTTCAGGGGTGAAGAACTGCCGGTGTCCGTCACGCCGGCGATTCGAGATTTTCATGTGAACGCCCACGCCAAAGGCAACCACCTTTGGGCGGCGACCGATTACGGTTTGCTCGTGCTGTTACCCAATGGGTGGAGAACGATCCGCGACGTGACGCGTGATGATGTCCCCGAGGCCTACGGCGTGCGCGTTGCGGCAGTGACGTCGGCAAACGGGAATATGTATTGGGCCGGTGAAGACCGCCTGTACGTTAAGCCTCAAGGCGAAGGGCCGCGCACAGTCTTCACGCAAGACGGCATTTTCCGCCTCGTCGTTGACGGTGGCTTCATGTATGTGGCGCATACCTTCGGTGTGCGCGTTTACAATCTCAAGAACAATTTGTGGACCGATTTTCGCCTAGAAGATGGAATCCCCGGACGCCGCGTGACGGCAATGATCGTGCGCGACGGATTTTTATGGGTCGGCACCGATTTGGGAGTGATGCGCATCCGCGCGCGGCCTTATTTGCCCTAGGGCGAGGAGGGGGTAGCGGTCAGCGGACAGCCTTGTGCGGCCCCAGAGTTTAGAACGAAGGGCGCGTTTTTTGGGAACGCGCCGCTCACGCCAAATGGGTCAGAACGCTAAGGCGAGCCCCAATTCATAGGTCAAGCCGCCGCCCTCGATCAATGCGGGCTCGTTCCCACCCATGCGGTATTTGGCGTCGATGTAGGCGGCGATCGGAAGGATCGGCAGTTTGGCGTGCGCACCCGCTTGCAAGAAAAACCCCGTCCCGGATACCATACCTTCCTCTTCGATCGCATCAACCAGCACCTTGATCGCTTCGTCGTACCCATCGGTCGCCGGGTCATAGGCCGCAGGGGACGCATTGGCCAGTGCACCCTGAGCGAAGGATGCGTCGAGGGTTTGGGTAGCACTGACCAAGGTTAATCCGGCCCCCGCATAGAGCTTTAGTACTGAAAGCCCCGGCGGCAATTTGAAGAAGGGGTAGAGGATGGCGAAGTCGGTCATCGAGCGCGCATAAAACGGGCTGTC
>JBIIWL010000131.1:0-5671 GCA_044338885.1 Fibrobacteria bacterium | reverse complement strand
TCACGCCGGTGTTCGATTTGATCTGAACGCCGGGGGCGGGCGCCCAATGCATACCCAAACCGAAAATAGCGTGAGACTGCACCGCGATGCCTGCAGTCAGAATTAAGGCTTTGATCAATACGGATCTCATGGTGTCTCCTTGAGTCGGCGTCAGCCAACGTGGTGTCTGCTCTTTCAAGCATAACTCCGGTCTACCGTGAATACGTGGCGTTCCCGTTATCGAAAACAGGGTTATGGCGCGGTTAAATCAAGGTGATGTAGGCGGCAAGCCGGCCCGTGGCCCCGGTTCCGTCACGCTGGGCCCGGCGGTAAGAAAAGTAAAGATCAGGGTCGTTGAAAGTGCACGCCCCATGGAGGCTTAGCCGGTCTGAGTGCACGCCCGACGCGATGGCCTGTTCCCGGTTACACCCGCGGAGATCGAAATGGGGGCGATTGTTGATCCGCTCGATGTGATGCTGAGGCAGTGTCTGGGCGACCTCATCACCTAACTCCAACGCGCCTAACGAAAGGCAGGGGCCAAGGGCGACGTGGGTGGTCGCCGGCTGACAGCGGCCGGTGGCAAACAAGTGCGCCAAGGTTTTGCCCAAGATGTGATCACGCGTGCCGCGCCAGCCGGCATGAACGGCGGCGATGCACCCCGAGTCGGTATCGACCACGAGGGCGGCGAGACAATCCGCGGTCGTGACGGCGATCGCCCGTTCGCGTTGGCGGGTGAACACGGCATCGGCGTCCCCCGAGGCGGCGGGGTCCCCTGGCGTCGCGAGGTCCGCATCAAGCCATGAATCGCCGTGACAAAGTTTGGGGATTAGGGGGGGCAGCCCAGTAAGCGATTGGGAGGCCAACACCCGGTCCCAATTTCGACGGATGGTCTCCCGATCATCGCCGGTATTGTACCCGAGATTCAAGGAGTCGTGGGGAAATGTGCTGAATCCACCGCGGCGCGTGGTAAAGAAGGCTCTAACCCCCGGGAGATCGGGGAAGGCGGGGATCACCTCCGGGTTGACCGGCGATCCATCGGGGTTTCCGAACGTGCTGAATGAGGAGGTCATTTAGGGCCAAGAATAGGATTCGGGAGGCTTTTTGGCCTCAAGAAGGGCCTCGGGGGGCTGAGTCTTGATGAACGTAGCCCTGCCGGTACTATCTTTCCTCGTCCGTTTTGCCCACCGCCTTCGCCTGTGCGAAGGCGGACCGGGAGCGGAGTTTTTTGATCCGTCGGGTTACACCGGCGACACGCACGGTAAGGAAAAGCATGGAAAACTCAGAGCAACCCAAAGCCCCCGTTCCCGGATTTTCGCTGTCAGCGTTCAGCGAAGAAATGTGGATCCGCTATTCACGTCAGATCGTGATCGGGGCCATTGTCATCGTGATCGCCGTGGTGGCTTGGTTCGGCTACAAGGCCGTCGCGGCGCGCACGGCAGAAGCCGACAATAAAAAGCTCGGCGCGATCTACTTGTTGCTCCGTGAAGAGAACTTGCCGGCCGCCGAAGAGGCTCTGACGGCTTATTTGGCCGGTAACCCTTCGGGACTGGCCGCAGACAAGGCCAATCTGTATCTGGGCAAGCTTCATTACATGCAACAGCGCTACGATGAGGCGATCGCCTCGTACGGCGCCGTGAGCCAGCGCGGCAAGGAGCTCGGGTTGATTCATGCTGGCGCCTTGCACGGCATCGCCGCTTCTCACATGCAAAAGGCCGAGTACTCTCAGGCCGCCGAGGTGTTGAACGACCTGATTGACACTTACGGTGCTCGCACAGGCGCTCCTGAGGAACAGCTGGTGGGTCAAGAGGTCGCCGACTTCGCCCCCAACGTGCCCAACGCCCTGTGGAAGCTGGCCTTGTGCCAACGTGAGCTCGGTCAGATCGATGAAGCCAAGGCCACGGCCGAGCGCCTTGTGCGCGTCTACCCCACGACCCGTGAAGCCAAGGATGCCGAGAAGCTGCTGACCGTTCTGTAATCAGATCGCGATCTTGTGGTCACAAAAGGGCTTCCCCGGCGGGGAGGCCCTTTTCTGTGTGCAGCTTTAATTCGTAATTCGTAATTCGTAATTCTCCCCTATGACCGTATTCCAACTCGAAGCTCCCTACGCACCGTCCGGCGATCAGCCGGCGGCCATCGCACGCATCACCGGGGAGTTTCGCCATGGGGCGCCGTACCAGACTTTGCTGGGCGTCACGGGTTCGGGTAAAACCTATACGATGGCCAACGTGATCCGCGATTTGGGACGCCCCACGCTTGTGCTGTCTCACAACAAAACGTTGGCCGCCCAGCTTTATCAGGAGTTCAAGTCCTTCTTCCCGCGCAATGCGGTCGAGTATTTCGTCAGTTACTTCGACTACTATCAACCCGAAGCGTACATGCCTTCGAGCGATACCTACATCGAAAAGGATTCGCAGCGGAATGAGGAAATCGACAAGCTGCGCTTACGGGCGACAGCCTCGTTGATGTCTCGTAAAGATGTGGTGGTGGTGTCGTCCGTGTCGTGCATTTACGGCCTCGGGACTCCGGTTGAATATGCGAAGATGATGATTACGGTGCAGGTGGGCGAAGGGGGCGGTCGTGAAGCCCTCTTGAAGTCTTTCATTGCGGCGTATTACACGCGGAACGATATCGAGTTCAAACGCGGTACGTTCCGCGCCCGCGGCGATACAGTCGAAATCCGCCCGGCCTACGACGACTTCGCCTACCGCATCGAATTTTTTGGAGACGCGGTGGAGCGCATCCGTCGCGTCGATATTCTAACCGGTGAGGTGTTAGCGGAGTTGCCGGAAGCGCTGATTTACCCCGCACGTCACTACGTAACCAGCGAAGAGGGGATGGATCGTGTGCTGCGGGAGATCCGCACTGAGCTTGATACGCAGAGTGCGCAGTTCACCTCAGAAGGCAAGCTGCTTGAAGCGCAGCGTTTGAATCAAAGGACCACCTTTGACCTGGAAATGCTGAAGGAAATTGGATTCTGCTCGGGCATCGAAAACTACAGCCGCATCCTTGAAGGCCGGCCGCCGGGGTCACCCCCGTCCACCTTGCTCGACTTCTTCGGGAAGGAGTGGCTTTTGATCGTGGATGAGTCGCACGTCACCATGCCGCAAATCCGCGCGATGTTTGCCGGTGACCAGGCCCGTAAAGAAAGCTTGGTTAGTTACGGGTTTCGTTTGCCGAGTGCGAAAGACAACCGTCCCCTCAAGTTCGACGAGTTCGAAGACCGCATGCCCCTCACGTTGTTTGTGTCGGCGACCCCGGCGGATTACGAACTCGAGAAAACCGGTGGCGAAGTGGTGGAGATGGTGATTCGCCCCACGGGCCTGCTCGACCCGGATGTGGAGATGCGCCCCACACGCGGGCAAATCGATGATTTACTGCACGAGATTCAAGCGCGTACCGCGGTGCGGGAACGCGTGCTCGTGACGACGCTCACCAAGCGCAGCGCCGAAGACCTGACCGAATTCCTCAAAGAAGCCGGCGTCAAAGTGGAGTACATGCACTCCGACACCGATACCTTGCGCCGCAGCGAAATCATTAAGGAATTGCGCGAAGGCGTGATCGATGTGCTGGTCGGCATCAACTTGTTGCGCGAAGGCCTCGATTTACCCGAAGTCTCGCTTGTGGCGATTTTGGATGCCGATAAGGAAGGCTTTCTTCGCAGCCGCCGTTCGCTGATTCAGACCATCGGCCGCGCCGCCCGTCATTTGCGTGGTAAGGTGCTGCTGTACGGCGATGTGGTGACCGACAGCTTGCGCGACGCCATGGCGGAGACGCGCCGCCGCCGCGAACGCCAAGAGGCGTACAATATCGAGCACGGGATTACCCCGCAATCGATCATCCGCGAGATTCACGGTGACCTGCAAATGCTCCCCGATATGGGTGACGCAGCGGCGGATGCCCGTGCGTTGGCTCTCGCCGAACAGGCGCTGGATTACGGCACCGAAAACATCGGCGATTTGCGTCGCGAGATGGATGCGGCGGCGGCCTCGCTTGATTTTGAACGCGCCGCCTTTTTGCGTGATCGAATTCGTGATTTGGAAGGCGGTCTGGCCGAACCAAGTACCAAAAAAATGGCAAAAACGACAAATGGCACAGGTACGGTCAAAAAACAGACAGCGCGCAATCGTCGCGTTTGATACCTTATGATTCGCTTTGGCTACCCGGTTTTCACCGGGGGCCAAATCTATTTCCACCCCCTCAGGAGTTCTCGATGAAGACCATTTTCAACACCAAAATCCTTGCTGCCAGCCTCATGGCGCTTAGCCTTGGCCTGACCGGTTGCTTGACCGATAGCAAAGACGAAGAAGAAGAGGAAGTTGTCACGACGGCTTGGACCTCGGATTCGAGCCTGACCGTGGGCGCGCAAGCGAATGCCACCCTCGGCACCGCCGTCGACCTCGACAAGCGCCGCGTGTTGCTTTCAGCCGCCGCTAACTTGGCTCAGGATTCGATCGACGTGCTGTTTGCCTACCACAGAAGCTCGTTCGTGCTGATCGCTCCGCGTACCGCTAAGGATTCGGCCATCACGGTTGCTGCCAACTACGATACCACCAAGGTGAAGTACACGCAGTTCGTGAAGGTGACCACCGAGCCCGCCAACTGGGAAGCCGGCATGGCCGCCTTTACCGCAGGCACCAAGGTGAGCTACTCGGCGATCGCCGCCAACGACATGTTCGTGGTGAAGACGACCGAGAACGCCTACGTCTTGGTTACGGTGTCGTCCATCACGGGAACGAACAACACGGGTTCGGCCAACTTGGTCGTCAACCTGAAGACGGTCACCGCGGCAGCAGTTGCCTCCGCTCAGTAATATCAGGCATGTAGGTTTGGCCTCAGCAATGAGGTAAGGCCCTCCTGTTTGAAAAAGCCGCTCCCTCACGGGGGCGGCTTTTTTTGCGTCAATCATTCATGATCCTCATGTTTATACAGGTTCGGGGAGACGGGCAAGAATAGGGGGCGAGGGGTGATATTTGTCGCCCCATGTCTTGGTAAATTTCCGTCTCTGACCTTTGTTTTGACCCGGTAACCGGAGTTTTCATGAAACGCTTTAAACTCATCTCGATCATCGCTTTGGCCGTCTGTGTGACGATCGCCGTCGCGGCCTACATCACGGTCCGCGTGGCCTTTCCGCCGGCTAAAATTGCCGAAATCGTGAGGACTCAGGGCACGGCGATCCTCGGCCGCGAAGTGGGCGTGGGGGCGGTGAGCGTGAGTGTGTTTCCGCGCCTCAAACTCGGCGTGCGCGATGTGAGCTTGGCGAACGACACCGGGTTTTCTGCTGACCCGACCTTGTCGCTTAAAAGCCTCGACCTTTCGATCAGCTGGTTGTCCTTGCTGCGCTTTGCCCCGACTATCTACGAAATCAGACTGGTGCAGCCCGATATTTTGTTTGAAGTCGATTCGACAGGCCGCAACAACCTTCAATCCTTAGGCTCACAAGATTCAACCTTAGAAGACACCGCGTCTGCCCTCCCAGAACTTCCCGCCTCGGTCTCGCTAGAATCGTTTGTCATCGAGGACGGGCGCGTACGTTACCGCGACCTGCAGAGCGGGCAAGAAGTCACATTGGGTCGTATCGATCAACACGCCTCGCTTTCGCTTGACCCCAAGCTCACAGATATTCGTACCGCAGGGTTGTTGACGCTCTCCGAAATTTCTGTATCCGATAAAGCCTCAGGCCTCCGCAAAGGGG
>JBIIWL010000130.1:0-5722 GCA_044338885.1 Fibrobacteria bacterium | reverse complement strand
GAGTGCTCCATGCCCCTCTCCCTGCTCCCTGCCTGGCCTTCTCAATCCGCCCGCTGACGATTCAAGCCGATTAGGGACGCTCAATGCTTTTCAACACCGGCCCGTTCTTCCTCTTCTTTCTGCCGATCACGCTGTTGGTGTATTTCCTCACCGCGCCACGCACGCCTCGCGGCGGGTTGGCGTGGCTGTGCGGTGCATCGCTGGCTTTTTATGCGTGGTGGGATTGGCATTTCATCGGCCTGCTCTTGGCGAGCATCCTCTGGAATTATTCGATCGGACTTAAAGTCGACACGCTCTATCGTGCCGGTGCGCGCCGGTCGTCCAAAAATTTCATGATCCTCGGGGTGACCCTCAACCTTGTGGTTTTGGGGTTTTTCAAATACTTCAATTTTTTCCTTGATACGTTGCAACTGATCGGGCTCGAACTTAGTCCTGGATTGCAATTTATTTTGCCGCTGGGCATCAGCTTCTTCACATTCACACAAATCGCATTCCTGGTAGACGCTTCACAGGGTAAGGTCGAGTCGCGCGACCCCGTGAGTTACATCTTATTCGTCACCTATTTCCCACACCTGATCGCCGGGCCGATCCTCCACCACACACCCATGTTGCGGCAGTTTCGCGATTCGATTCTGCGCATGCCCCGGTGGGACAATTTCGCGATCGGGTTGTTCTGGTTTTTCGTAGGCCTGCTCAAAAAAGTGCTCCTGGCAGATGGGATTCAATCCTACGTCACCTTAGCCTACACCGGCGACCTCGCCACGATCGGATTCAGCCGCGCCTGGCAAGGCGCACTCGCCTATACCTTCCAGTTGTATTTCGATTTCTCCGGCTATTGCGACATGGCCATCGGCTTATCGCTCATGTTGGGCGTCGCTCTCCCGCTCAACTTCAACTCGCCGTACAAGGCCCTCAACATCATCGACTTTTGGCGTCGGTGGCACATTTCGCTTTCAACTTTTTTGCGCGACTACCTCTATATCCCGCTGGGGGGCAACCGCCGCGGAACCTTTCGCCGCTCTGTGAACGTGTTCATCACCATGGTGCTCGGTGGCTTGTGGCATGGTGCCGGTTGGACCTTCATCCTCTGGGGCGGGCTCCACGGTATTTACCTCATCATCAACCACGGGTGGCGACACGTGGTTGAACACACCTTCCCGGTGTTGCAAAAACGCTTTGTGATGGTGGGGGGAGTGATCACATTTCTCGCCGTGGTGGTGGCGTGGGTGCCCTTTAGAGCCACCACCATTCAGGAAGCCGGGTACATGCTTAAGGCCATGGCCGGCTTGAACGGCGTCACCTTACCTGAGGGTTTTGGGTACGCTTGGTTTCGCACACTGGCGGACTCCGCAGGGGTGACCTTTACGGAGGTCTTCCCTTACGATACCGGCGGCTGGCCGTTCTTAAGCTGGCTGTTGCTGTGTGTGGTGGTGGTATTTCTTTTCCCCAACTCAAAACAACTGGGGGATAAGTTTACGGCCTGGCTGGGCCGGTTTTCCGACGCGCGTCGCCGCCCTATCGCCGCGCTTTTAACCGGGGCGCTTTTGGTGCTGTGCGTTTTCCTTATCATCGTCTCAACCGGAAAAGATTTTTCCGAGTTCCTCTACTTCAACTTTTAGCAGCACATGAAGTCCCTTTTATTATTCGTATGCGGTGCTGTGGCGACGTTAGTTGGCCTCGAAGGGCTGTTTCGGATTCTCCCGACCTATACCGTACCGGGAAGAGCACAACTCGCATCGGACCGTTCGATTGTTGCGTGGCGCCCTAGCCAAGACCTGCTGTATTCTCGCGGTATTTTTTGTGAACGGCCCACACGTCACACCACAAATTCATGGGGCATGATCAATGGAGGGTCACCCGATTCAAGCGAGGGCATCTGGATCTACGGCGACAGTTTCGTTGAATCACAGATGCACGAGTTCGACGACACCTTCCAAGGCCTCCTCGCTGCTAAGCTGGGCCCGAATGCCCCTCAGGTCGCGACTCTGAACGCCTCAGGCGCGGGGTTGGTCGATCAACTCAATGCCGTGCGCGCCGTCTCAAAAGCCATCGACAAACCGATCCACGTCGTGCTTTTCTCACTCAATGACTACAGCGAGTCGATGGTCTATGGCGAGGCGCCCGCGCCTTCGCGGAACGTCTTTCGAGTCGATTCTGCCGGGGCGCTGCATGCGGAGTATCATCTGCGGCCCCACGACGAGGGCCTCCGCGACTTCGCCAAGCAATCCGCGTTGATGCGTTACGTCTTTTTGAACCTTCAATTTAGGCTCGACAAGTTGAAGGACGATGGGCTCGTCGATCGGAGTGCCACGTCACGGCCTTGGCCAGTGGGGGAGCCGGAGCCGCTGTATCCGCGAGCGGTGGCCGCCTACATCGACTCGTTGGTTGTGGCCGCAGATGGGCACCCGCTGTTGCTTGTTCAGGATTGTGACCGCGATGAGTTGACCAGCCGCCTGGTCTTAAACCAGCCAGTGGGCTCGCCAAACCGTGAAGCTCTTTTAGCGAAGACATTCGCGACTGTTGCGCGCGCTCAAAACGTACCGGTCCTTGATTTGTGCCCGGTGTTTGGGGAGTGGATGCAACAGCACCGCCGCACGGTGGATATGCGCCCGGTTGACAAGCATTGGAATCAAGAGGCTCATCGCCTTGTCGCGCACGCCCTTGAGAACCGCCTGCGCGCACTAGGCTGGGTCGGAGACAGGCTCGGGGATTGACGCCTTTGCGAAAGGCGACTCACCACTTCCTGAATGCCATTTGGATCGTCTCCAACCTTTTTACACGCGGGTTTTCCAAGTTTCCCCATCATGTTAAACGCGGCAAGTAGATTTTCGTGTCCCTGACCGCCCAACAGTTCACCGCCTTTCATCGGATTCACATGCCCGGCCTTCTTGACAACCCTGACGTTCCTCGCGAAGACTGGCGCTGCATGGAGGTTGCCGACCTATTGGAAAAGCACACCGGGCGAAACGAGGTCGTGTGCGAAATGTGCGGCATCGCCACGATCCGGTATGTGCATGTGATGGAGCACGATAATTTCGATGAAGTGCTCGGCGTATGCGTGGCCTGCTCCGAACGCATGACCGGCGATCCCGTGAATCCCCGGAAAATCGAAGCGGGCATCCGAAAAAAAAGCGAAGCCCGCGATACCTGGCTTGCGGGCTACTGGTATCTGTCTGCGCGAGATAATCTCGTGATCAATGTGAGTGGTGTGAATATGGGCGTGTTCCCGGTCAAATACCAGCACGGGTTGTGGTCGTGTCGTATGGGAGAGAAATTCTTCAAGGGTATGTACCGGTCTGCCGAAGAGGCCAAATACGCGCTGTTCGAGGAGTTGTGGAAACTCCGCCGCCACTAAAACGTGGTTTTTTACCACCCGGTTGACCAAACACGCCCACCCCCGGCATGCCTTTTTTACAGGTGTTTCGAGTGGTGTGATCACACGATTCTCATGTAAATTGTGCACTCTTTCACATTAGGAGTTCACATGAGCCTCGTCCGCACCTTCTCCGCCCTCGCTCTTTCTTTGGGTCTTGGGGGCATGGCCCCCGTCGTGGCGCAAACCGCTGATGCACCGCCGCCGCCACCGTCGGCCAGCGGCTTTTCCGGTGGCCGGGTCACGGTGATGGGCGTCGGTGAAATTCAGGCCGCGCCCGATATGGTGAGCATCGTTGTTGAAGTGGTGAAGAATGACGGTTCGCCCGTTGATGCCTCGGCTGATGCGCGTAAAGCGATGAATACGGTATTGGCAGCGGCCCGTCGTGTGGTTCCGCTCGCAAACGATTTGAAGACCACGCGTATTTCGATCAATCCCGAATACGAGTGGACTGATGGCAAGCGCAAATTCCGCGGGTACGTGGCGAGCCAGAGCCTTGAGATCACCTTGCGCGAATTGCCGCGTCTCGATTCGTTGCTGGAGTATTTGAACAAGTCTCAGTTTACCTCATTGGGTAACCTCGATTTCCGTCACTCTAAGTCTGATAGCTTGCAGCGCGAAGCCCGCGTGTTGGCGCTCCGCAACGCGGCGGACAATGCGAAGAGCCTGTGCGCTGCCGCTGGTCGCAGTTGCGACGAGCTGACCGGCGTGCGCGCCGGCGGGGCCATGGGCCCGGGACCTATGCCGATGATGGAGTTCAAAGCCATGCGCGCCGATGCCTCTGGCTCGGCCATGCCGGTACAGCCCGGGTCGATGTCGTTCTCGGCGAGCGTCGAGGCAGACTACCGTTTGAAATAATCAGGTCCGAAAGGGCGAGCTCCTGCTCGCTCCGTTGGTAAAAAGCCAAACAAAAAAGGCGATCCCGTGGGGGACCGCCTTTTTTAATTCGGCAAAAGTATGTCTCGCTGTGAGCTATCAGAAGGGGCGCACAGCTGTGCACCCCGACGTTTATTTTCCGGCTGTAGGAAACAACCCGTGGCGGGCGCGTTGTTCTAAGAACAAATCCGCCAACACGAGCGCAGCCATAGTTTCAACCAGCACGACCGCACGCGGTAACACACAGGGGTCGTGACGACCCTTGGCGTTGAGGACGGACTCATTGCCGGCGTTGTCCACCGTACGCTGCGGTTGCGACACCGTGGCGGTGGGTTTGAACGCCACGCGGCACACGATGGGCTCACCGTTGGTGATGCCGCCTTGCACGCCGCCTGAACGATTCGTCTCGGTCCCGATCTGACCAGATTTGCTCACAAAAGCATCGTTGTGCACGCTGCCGCGCAAACGCGTACCTGCAAAACCGCTGCCGATTTCAAAACCCTTGGTCGCAGGCAGAGACAGAAACGCGCGTGCCAGCTCTGCTTCTACGCGATGAAAGACCGGCTCGCCGATGGCGATCGGCGGCAGTTTGATCGCGAGCTGCACCACACCGCCCAGACTGTCTTGATCTTTGCGAGCCTCATCGATGGCAGCTTCCATACGGGCTGAGGCCTCGGGGTCGGGGCAGCGCACGAGCGAGGCTTCCACTTGTTCGAGCGTCACGGTCAGCGGGTCGATGGCAGTGTCGATGGTGCCGACCTGCGAGACGTAGGCCAGAATCTCGGTGCCGCAGGCCTCACGAAGGACCTTACGCGCCACGGCGCCCGCGGCCACCCGGCCGATGGTCTCGCGTGCGGAAGAGCGGCCGCCCCCCCGATAATCCCGGAAGCCATACTTCATGTCATAGGTGAAGTCGGCATGTGACGGGCGATACATGTTCACCATGTCGCCATAGTCGTGCGAGCGTTGGTCGGTGTTTTCCACCATCATGGCAATGGGCGTGCCCGTGGTGCGGCCTTCGAATACGCCCGATAAGATGCGGACGGTGTCGGCCTCTTTGCGCGGGGTGGTCAAACGGTTTTGACCAGGGCGGCGGCGGTCGAGGTCGATCTGAATATCGGCCTCGGTGAGGTGCAGGCCGCTGGGGCAACCGTCGAGGATGACGCCGACGGCGGGGCCGTGGCTTTCGCCGAAAGTCGCGATTTTAAAGAGAGTACCGAAGTGGCTAGACATGGGGGGAAAGATAGAATTCAAGCCCTAGTGTTTCGTTGGTGCCCCACCGCAGGCCTGAAAGGAAGTTGGGACCTCCGTGGTGAGGCTTATCCTAGGAATGGTGTGCAGGCCTTCTGGATGTTTTAAAAAAATCCAAGGAGACGACCCACCATACCAACGCCTCGTCAGGACCTCAGTCTGCGTACCAACATCAAGTAGGGGCTCTAACGTGGCACCAACCTCAACGAATTGCCCTAATAG